>JAZGDX010000049.1:0-5693 GCA_036478305.1 Bacteroidota bacterium | reverse complement strand
CATCGTGTGCCAGTTTGGGTTGGAGGTGTACGCGTACGAGCCTGTCACGTCTCTGGTTCGGGTTGAAACAGATGGCTTTGCCGTACGTACACAAACGTCCGACGGGGAAAGAATCTGCCGCGCCCGTTCGGTGGTACTGGCTATCGGGGATATGGCGGGGCCTCGACTACTCGACATCCCCGGTGAGAGTCTTCCACATGTCAGCCACTATTTCGAAGAACCACACAAGTACTTTCAGCGTCGCGTCCTCATCGTTGGGGGAAAAAATTCCGCAGTGGAAGCGGCGTTGCGGTGTCATCACGTCGGAGCAGATGTGACAGTGAGTTACCGCCGTGGACAATTCGACCCGAAGAGCGTAAAGAACTGGATTCTGCCGGAGATCGAAGGAAGGATCAAGCGTGGAGAAATCCACACGCACTTCAGTACCCAGCCCGTGTCCATCCAACCGACACATGTCACGCTGGCATCAGTTGCCGGCGGCGACACATTCAACGTTCAGGCGGATTTTGTTCTTCTGCTGGTTGGGTACGTGGCCGACATGAGGCTGTTCCGAATGGCTGGCGCGCGCTTGCAGAGTCCGAGCGATGCTCCAGTTCTCCGTGAACAGACCATGGAGACGAGCGTCCCAGGGCTGTATGCGGCTGGGGCAGCCGTCGCGGGCACCCAGCAGTCATACAAGCTCTTTATCGAGAACTGTCACATTCACGTCGGGCGAATTGTTGCAGCTTTGACGGGTGCTCCACCGCCAACAACGCCTCCACCGTTGGAGCAACTGGAGACTTGAGGCATCTGTGTCCGTCTCATTTTTATGCCAGGGACGGGATCAAGGTCGGTTAACCTGAGTCAACGTCAGGATCGTCTGGAAATTCCGAGAAGAAAAACATGACGGAACCTTCTGACCCCATTGGACGTTTTATTACACTTCTTGAGGATGCGAAGCGGACGGACCTTGCGGAGCCCACAGCTTTTATCCTGGCGACGGCCGGTGCTGATGGCAAGCCCTCAGCGCGAGTGGTGCTGCTCAAGGCGGTCGATGAACGTGGTTTTGTCTTCTACACTAATCTCGAGAGCCACAAGGCAAAAGAGCTGATGGCTGTAAAGTTTGCAGCATTATGTTTCTACTGGCCGCCCCTCAGGCAACAAGTCCGCGTGGAGGGACGAGTCGATCGTATTTCAGATGCCGAGGCTGACGCGTACTTCGCGACTCGTCCGCGAGGTGCACAGCTCGGCGCTTGGGCTTCAAGACAGAGCGAGCCGCTTTCAGGTCGCGCTGAACTTGAAGAGAGATTAAAAGCCTTCGAAGAGGAATTTGCTGGTCGTGAGGTTCCGCGTCCGCCGTTCTGGTCTGGGTACCGTATCATTCCCGACCGAATTGAGTTCTGGGAGTATCGGGAAGACCGGCTGCATGACCGCACGGTCTACTCCAATAGAGATGGGACGTGGGCGGTGCAAAAGCTCTATCCGTAGCCGCCATCTTCGACTACGGCATGCTTTTACCTCGTCAGGGATTGTCGCAGTTTGAAGTGAACTCCGAGTAACCCATGCAGTTCTGCCCGTCGATGAGGGAAGGTCTGAGGAATTGCAGAGTCGGTTTTGGCCTCGGGCCTCACGAATCCTTGGATGATTATAGATTCGGAATTGCCGTCTTAACATCTGATGGAATACACCTCTTCTCTTGAGAATCTTTATAGAATTGGTTATACTAGTGGTTCAAACATTCATCATCACTCCGGCACGTATTTTGTAACGCGCGTGTTCCAGTGTCAGTGTATGCCGATATCACAGTACATGATCAGTTCATACTATGAGTAAGAAATTAAGAAACATCTTGATCGGAATCGGAGCGGTAGTGCTCGTTGTTTTGCTCACGAGCCCGAGAATCAAGCTGTTTGAGTCGAATCCGGAGAACCCTGGTGGCGGACAAGAAGGCGATTTCAGTGTTTCGGTCGAAGCAATCGTGATAAGGCCGGAGAAGATTGACGACAAGATTCTTGCTACGGGAACTGTGCTGGCAAACGAAGAAGTGGAATTAAACACTGAGATCTCGGGAAAGATCGAGCACATTATGTTCAAGGAGGGAGGCAGAGTCCAAAAAGGGGAACTCCTGTTGAAGATCAACGATGCAGAATTGCAGGCGCAGCTGTTGAAACTGGACTTTCAGGAAAGACTCGCAGAGGACATCGAACAGCGACGGAAGAAACTGCTGGAAAACAATCTCATCAGTCCTGAGGATCATGAGATTGCGTTGAACGAGTTGAATTCGATTAAGGCTGAAATTCAATTGGTGAAGGCGCGAATAGACAAAACAGAGATCAGGGCACCGTTCGACGGAACCGTCGGCTTGCGGTATGTGAGCGAAGGGAGCTATGTTTCAACGGACACGAGGATCGCGAATTTCCAGGATGCAAAGCATGTGAAGATTGACTTTTCAATTCCTGAGAAATACGCAAACTCCGCTCGTAAGGGACAACTGATTCATTTCATGATAGCAGGCTCGGACGAACGATATGCGGGTAAGATTTATGCAATTGAACCGAAGATTGATCCTGCTACCCGGACACTACAGCTTCGGGCAATTAGTCCAAACAAGGATGGTAAAGTTATTCCCGGTGCGTTTGCTGAAGTGGAATTGGTGTTGCAGCATCTTGACAGTGCCCTGATGGTGCCGACAGAGGCTTTGGTGCCGATCCTGCGAGGACATCAGGTATACTTGTTTAGAAACGGCCGTGCCCAACCGCAGAGCGTGGAGATTGGTCTTCGAACCGGAACGAAAGTCCAAATCACAGCCGGTCTGCAGGTCAGTGACACACTGATTACGTCCGGTATTCTCCAAATGGTTCCCGGGTTGCCCGTAAGAATTTCGAACTTCAACTGAGGATTACGCGTTCGAGATCATATGAGTCTCTCATCGGTGTCGATCAATCGTCCTGTGCTGGCAATCGTGATGTCGATTGCCGTTATGCTCTTTGGAATCATCGGGTTCACGTTTCTGGGCGTGCGCGAGTATCCGAGCGTTGACGCTCCAATTGTTACCGTCATTGCGTCGTACACCGGTGCAAACGCTGACGTTATCGAATCGCAGATTACTGAGCCGCTGGAACAGTCCATCAGCGGTATCGCCGGAATCCGCACCATCAAATCGACGAGCCGGGAGGGACGGAGCACGGTCACGGTAGAGTTTGAGCTCGGAGTCGATTTGGAAGCAGCGGCAAACGATGTGCGGGACAAAGTCGCGAGAGCAATTCGGCTCCTCCCCCCCGATGCGGATAACCCGATTGTCCTCAAGGCGGACGCTGACGCTGTTCCGATATTGTTCCTGAGTGTCTGGAGCGATAAGCGGGATCTGCTCCAGCTCACTGACATCGCGAGGAATACGCTCAAAGAACGTCTACAGACCATCCCGGGTGTCAGTGAAGTTCAGGTGTGGGGGTCTAAGACGTACTCCATGCGACTGTGGATGAATCCCGCAAAACTCGCAGCCTACCGTTTAACACCCATCGATGTCCGCGATGCCTTGCTGAAGGAGAACGTGGAATTGCCTTCAGGGAGAATTGAGGGACTTTCGACTGAGTTAACGGTCCGGACCATGAGCCGGCTGAGGACGGTGGAAGAATTCAACAATTTGATCTTGAACGAGGTCGGCGGACGGGCGATCCGATTGAGGGATCTTGGCTATGCAGAGTTGGGTCCTGAGAACTATCGCACTATCCTCAAACGGGACGGAATACCCACAGTCGGTGTCGTCCTCATTCCTCGATCGGGCGCCAACTACATTGCGATCGTCAATCAGTTCCACGAGCGTATTGAGGACATGAAACGCGACCTGCCGCCTGATGTTCAGCTGGAGCTTGGATTCGACACGTCGGAATTCATCAGGGAATCGATTGCTGAAGTCGTTCAGACTCTGGGGGTGGCGTTCATATTGGTCTTTCTGGTCATACTGTTCTTCTTACGTGATTTTCGGACGACCATCATTCCCATGATCACCGTTCCGGTTTCGCTCATTGGATCATTTTTCATCATGTACATCGCCGATTTCTCGGTCAATGTACTAACTCTGCTAGGCATCGTCCTTGCGATAGGACTGGTCGTGGATGACGCTATCGTTATGTTGGAGAATATCTATGCGAAGGTTGAAAAAGGGATGGACCGGGTCGAGGCCGGTCTGCGGGGATCTCGGGAAGTGTTCTTTGCGATCATTGCCACCACTGCTGCACTGGTTGCCGTCTTTCTTCCGATCATCTTTCTTCAGGGACTTACTGGAAGGTTGTTCCAGGAATTTGGGGTTGTTCTTGTGGGTGCGGTGATCATCTCCTCTTTTGTTGCCCTCTCCTTGACGCCCATGATGGCGACGCGGATCCTGGGGTTGAAGCAGAAGCACAGCCGCTTCTACTACAGAACGGAGCCGTTCTTTAACCGGCTGACGAACCTTTACCGGACATCACTCGAGACATTCATGCGGCGGCGCAAGCTGGCCTTTGTGATTATGGGGCTGTCCGTCATCATGATTCTTGGATTTGGTTTTCTACTCCCATCGGAACTTGCACCCCTCGAAGACAGGAGCACGATCTGGTTCTTTATCACAGGGCCCGAAGGTGCAACGTTCGAGTACATGGATACACACATAAACGCATTGACCGAGGCCGTAATGGAAGCCGTTCCCGAGAGAAGAGCTGTGTACTCCGTAACCTCGCCCGGCTTCGGTGCTGCAACATCGGTCAATTCTGGCTTCATGGTTCTCATTCTCACCGACCCGGAAGAACGCGAGCGTTCGCAGCAGGAAATTGCTATTCAGTTGTCGGGAATGGTGACGCAGATAACGGGCGTAAGAATCTTTCTGTTGCAGGACCAGTCTATCGGAAGACCAAGTTTTGGATTGCCCGTCCAATTCGTCCTTCAGTCGCCGAACTTCGAGGGTCTGAAGGAAACACTCCCGAAATTCTTGGAGGAGGCGCGGAAGCATCCAGCCTTCCAGTTTGTGGATTTCGACCTGAAGTTCAACAAGCCCGAAGTGAGGATTGAAATCAATCGTGAAAAGGCGCGTTCGTTGGGTGTTTCTGCTCTCGACATCGCACAGACAGTTCAACTTGCCTTCAGCGGCCAGCGGTTCGATTACTTTATCATGAATGGTAAGCAGTATCAAGTAATCGGACAGGTGACAAGAGAGAATCGGGATGAACCATTGGATTTGAAATCTCTCTATGTCAAGAGCGCCACTGGAGAACTCATCCAACTCGATAACCTTGTGGAGCTTACGGAAGAGAGCAGCCCCCCGCAGCTCTACCGCTTTAACCGCTTTGAATCTGCTACCGTCTCGGCCGGGCTCGTAGAGGGGCACACGATCGCTGAGGGCATCGAAGCTATGCGGGAAGTAGCAAATGATGTATTAGACGAGTCGTTCAGCACGGCACTCGATGGGCCTTCGAAGGACTTCGAGGAAAGTTCAGCCACCCTCGAATTTGCGTTCATCCTGGCACTCGTGTTGATCTATCTTGTGCTCTCCGCGCAATTCGAAAGCTTCAGAGATCCGTTCATCATCATGTTCACCGTTCCACTGGCACTTGCGGGTGGGCTCGCCGCCCTCTGGTATTTCAACCAGACGCTGAACATCTTCAGCCAGATTGGGCAGATTATGTTGGTCGGTTTGGTGACCAAGAATGGAATTCTCATCGTCGAGTTTGCCAACCAGCGGA
>JAZGDX010000048.1:0-5830 GCA_036478305.1 Bacteroidota bacterium | reverse complement strand
ATCACAAATCCCAATTCCCAATTAATGATCAACTTTCAAGCACCAATGGCCGGACGACTGTCGCCTAGCACATCGTTTGGAATTTCTCCGTTGGAATTTATTTGCGCGCCGAAGGCTCAGCTCTTGGACTTTGGAGCTCGGAATTTCAACTCCTGGCTAGTTATTTCTGGAACGTTAAGAGCTCTCGACAATCCGACGTCAGAACCCTCGCTCCCTTTATCTCAGAAGCCATTCGCGAGAACCGGCGCATCGCATCGCCCGTACGATGCGGGAGATACACCTTCCCCACTGGACGAAGCTTGAATTCTCCAAAGAGAAGAATCATCTCGAGAGGAAAATCGACAAAATCACTCGCGGTGAACACCGGCTCAACAATCACCGAAACCCGTCCTCCCGGTTTCAGAACACGAGAACATTCACGCGCGATGCCCTTGAACTTCAGAATGAAATCCGCCTTTGCGGAGGCAACGTCGCCTTCGAGGTCCGTAGCGGAACCCCGCTGCAGGAATTCGGCCGGAGGATCCAGAAACACATAGTCAACAGTCTCGGACTGTTCCGGGATACCCGCCAGCAAGATATTGTTCCGGTAGATCCGCTCGTCGCTCGGCTCAAGGTCGTACATCTTATACCGCCGGTCTTTGAAGTAGGGAAGTGCGTCGATTATATCGCCCAGAGTGCCGCCCCCCGCGAACGGGTCAATTATGTAGTTACCGGGATTTGTGCAGTAGAAGAGGCTGTTCGCGACGATCTGTCCCGGGAGCCGCCCCTTGTAATTCGTCTTTCCAAATCGCGGATCAGGAATATCGAAGGACCAGATATTCCGCTCCCGCAAATCGAAACCGTAACGCGTTCGCGCCTCCTCCTTCTGCGCAAGCTCGTCATCATGAATCCGTTTCCGCAGCTCTGAGATCGTCCACTTCTGCTTCAGCGCCATCGACTCGTACTCGTCGCGCACTTTGCTGCTGTCGACTTTCGTCGCGAGGGCAAAATAGAAGATCTCCGCGAGGGCGCGCTTTCGAACGTCTGGGTAGTACGTATAGAACTGCTCGCATTGGCGCAGCGTCATGAGCGGAAACTTCATACCCGGCTGTGAACTGATCATCCTCAAAACCTGATCCTCACGCATCCCGGACCTCTCCGCGGTAGGTAAAACTTTGTCGACAATGAATCTCCCCAGGTCCCAGTAATTATCCGTCGTGAACGAGTTCAGCTGTTTCAAGAGGCCTCCGAGATCAACTCCCTTTTTCGCGGACGGACTCGCAGCTCTTGATTTCGACTTCGACCTTTTCTTCATAGGTACACCCCTCAAGAAGGAAATTCTCTCGTCAGCGCCCGGAGGGCGTGGCGTCACTCATAATTCCGAGGAAGCATAGCGACGTCCTCACCACCATCTACTGCAATAACCCCCCCAGAGATCCAATCAGCCTCATCCCGCGCCAGCAGGGATATTACCTTCGCAACATCCTCAGTCGTTGTTGACCTCCCGCGCGGGTTCTTTTGACTGGCGTACTTTAGTAACAACGAACCCGAGGGGATCCTCTGCAGGGCCGGCGTGTTCGTAACTCCGGCCATGATCGAACTCGCGGTTATCCCATGAGGGCCAAGTTCCATTGCGAGCTGGCGGATGTTGGACTCCAGGGCCGCTTTTGCCGCTGAGACCGCGCCGTAGTCAGGAATCACCGAGTGACCCCCGGAACTTGTCATCGCGAGGACCCGTGCACCCGGCTTAAGCAACTTGCGAGCGAAAGCTCCCTGCACCCAGTAGACAAGGCTACTTGCCATCACATCGAGCGTCATCTCCATCTGCTTCTTTGTAAGCATTTCGCTCGGATTTGGCATCACGAAGGGCTTCAAGGTTCCGAACGCAAGTGAATGCAGGATCACTCTGAGCGATGCCGTCGAGTCTTTTTCAAACTCCTTCTGTATCGTGTCCAATACCTCGTTTCGCTTGGATTCGTCAGATGCATTAACGTTGAAGAATCGGACGCCTGCACCGTTATCCTTGATTTCGTTCTCAATCTTCTCTGCATTTGGCTGGGTCGCAGCCCGGTCCAGATGCA
Source organism: Bacteroidota bacterium (assembly GCA_036478305.1). Lineage (GTDB taxonomy): Bacteria > Bacteroidota > Ignavibacteria > UBA10030 > JAZGDE01 > JAZGDE01. The sequence continues at coordinate 3,770 of JAZGDX010000048.1, read as the reverse complement.
CGCCGAAGATGCTCATGCCACGTCGGGCTAGCTCAACAGCAGTCGCTCCGCCGAATCCGCTCGATGCCCCGAGAATGAGCGCCCATTGGTTCTTGCTGAAGAATTTCTCCACCGGGTATTTCCTCCATCAAGGTAGGTTCTTGAAATAACGCAGCTAAAGATAGCAATTTTGGAGCCAATTTCAAGGGATTTGCCTAAGCGAGGAGCATCGTCAGGAGAGCCATGCGAACGTAGATCCCATACTGAGCTTGACGAAAATAACCGGCACGAGAATCTGCATCGACTTCCGTGGAGATTTCGTTAAGACGAGGAAGGGGATGGAGAACAATCGAGTGCTTCTTCATACGATCCATCATTGCAGGATCGACGAAAAAATGCTCCGTGATCCGGTCGTACTTCGCTGCCCGCTTACCCAGCCGTTCCTTTTCAATACGCGTCTGGTACACGACGTCAACATCCGAGATTATAGTCCTGAGGTCCGTTTCCTTTCGGTACCACACTGAGTGCTCATCGAGATAATTCAAGAGATCCGGCTTCATCTGGAGTTCGTCCGGAGCGACGAAATACAGCTTCACACGGTCAAACTTACCGAGCAAGTATGTGAGGGATCTTGCGGTTCTCCCTCGCTCCAGATCGCCAACGAGAGCAACGTTGAGCCCGTCGATGCTTTTAATCTCCCGGTAGATCGTGTAGACGTCAAGCAGCGCTTGGGTCGGATGTTGGCCTCCCTTCCCGTCTCCGGCGTTGACGATGGGAGTGCGCGACACTGCCGCAGCACGCTTTGCTCCGCCGATTTCGTTATGTCGGACGACGATGACATCCACGAAATGGTTCAGGACACGGACGGTATCTTCGAGACTTTCGCCGCTTGCAGCCGAGGAGAACTCCTGTGCATTCTCCGTCGATATCACTTTACCGCCGAGCCGTAGCATCGCCGTTTCGAACGATAACCGGGTTCTCGTCGACGGTTCGTAGAAGAGACAGGCCATGATCTTGGTGTTGTAGTCCTGCGTTCCACCCCGGGCGACGATTTTTTCCATCTGATCCGCCGTCTGGAACAATTCTCTCAAGAATGGGAGCGTGAACTGCTGAGACTCCAGAACATGCTGGATCTTCATGAAAAGCCTCCTGGACCATTACGGGACGATGTGAGTGCCCGCTTTTCCTTTGAGAGCGTTGACAATCTTTTCAGGTGTGGTGATGATCACCTCGCGACCTCCGTGCTGGAGGAAACTGATGGCCGATTCAATTTTCGGACCCATATTCCCCGGCGGAAACTGTCCATCCTGGGTGTAAGCGACCGCTTCTTTGAGCGCCATTTTCTCGATGGGACGCTGACCGGACTTTCTATAGTTCAAGTACACAAACTCTTCGGCGGTCGGGATGATCAGTAACTCTGCCTGAAGTTGCATGGCAAGCAACGCCGAAGCGCGATCCTTATCGATGACCGCCTCAACACCCTGAAGACCCCCATCTGCGCGAATGACAGGAATCCCACCCCCACCGACCGCGATGATGATGATCCCCCGTTCCACGCATGCTCGAATGACGTCAAACTCGATAATCTCAAGGGGCATGGGGGAAGGTACAACCCGTCGGTACCCTCGGTCTGCGTCCTCGACCATCACCCATCCGAATTCTTCCTGCCGTCCAAGCGCCTCTTCCCGACTGTAGAAGGGCCCGATCGGTTTCGTCGGACGGTCGAACGCAAGGTCATCTCGATCGACGAGGACCTGTGTAATGACGGTTGCAACGGAATGATTAAGCCCCTCTCGCGCAAGATGAGTCCGCATTGAGACTTGCAGAAGGTACCCCATCGATCCTTGCGTCTCCGCATCGCAGACATCCAGCGCATGTGTATAGACCTCACGCGCAGCGAGTTCCGATCGCATCAACGCTGCCCCCACTTGCGGACCGTTACCGTGCGTGATCGCAACCGAGTAGTCTTCCCGAACAACTCCCACGATTTGCCGACACGTCTCGTCCGCGTTCTTGAGCTGTTCCTCAATCGTCCCGCGCTGTCCAGCGCGGATAATTGCATTCCCACCGATCGCAACGACAGCGAGTTTGCGCATGGCGTTATCTCATCACGACTGTTAGAACCGCTTTCTGGACGTGCAACCGATTTTCAGCCTGTCTGAACACGATCGAGTTGGGTGAATCGATCACGTCGTCCGTCACCTCCTCACCTCGATGTGCGGGCAGGCAGTGCATGAAGCAAGCGTCTGGTTTGGCCAGCGAGAAGAGAGCGGAATTAACCTGATACGGTCGGAAGGCGTTTCGACGCTGCTCAGCTTCTCCCTCCTGACCCATGCTTGTCCACACGTCCGTGTAAACGAAGTCCGCATCACGAACAGCTCGTTCAACGTCCTCCGTGACTTCGAGGGCGGCACCAGATCGTCCTCCCTCCTCAAAAGCAGAGTTTACCACGCTCGCCTTTGGTTGATACGCCCTGGGCGAGGCGATCATCAGCCGAAGGCCAAGTCGAGCTGCTCCGAGAAGCAGCGAATGCGCCACGTTATTGCCATCGCCGACGAAGCATATCTTGACCGATCGGACATCGCGCTTGGTCTCCCAGATCGTGAACAGGTCCGAGAGCACCTGACAAGGATGTTCAAGGTCTGTGAGCCCGTTGACAACGGGTATGGACGCAAACTTAGCGAGGTCTACACAAATGTCATGGTCGAACGTGCGGATCATGATTCCGTGAACCATCCGCTCTAGATTTTTCGCCACGTCGTACACTGACTCTCGCTTGCCGAGATTGATATCGGACGGCGCAAGGTAGAGCGCATCTCCTCCCAACTCCCTCATGCCCACCTCGAATGAAACCCGTGTCCGCAGCGATGGTTTCTCGAACATCATTGCGAGATGTTTTGAGCGAAGGCGCGTCCGGAATCGTTCCGGATGGTCTTTCACGCTCTTTGCGGTTCGAAAGACGTCCCAGATCTCCGACCCCGTGAAATCAAGCATGGACAGAAAATCCCGACCACGGAGGGAGGGTTTTCTTGCTTTCTTACGCTTTGGCATATACTACTTTCCTCAAGCCTATGCAGGTCGACCATTCCCGCTCAATAGTTTATGATTACGACAAGCGGGATCCAGTAGAGCGGGACTCCGTCGACCTGTTCACAGTCAATGCGACGCCAGAAATGAGTTCACGATGTCCTGCAGGTCTGGCTTGGTGATCTCGTCGAGGTCGTAGCGCACCCGGATCACGGGTTTCTTGAATTTCAGGACACGGCGAAGGTCGACCGGCGTGCCGATGATGACCACATCACACGGGACATTGTTTATTGTCTCTTCGAGATCACGGATCTGATCCTCGCCGTAGCCCATGGCAGGGAGAAGCGGACCCGTCTCCGGATATTGCTCAAACGTCTCTGCGATTGACCGTACGGCATACGGCCTGGGGTCGATGATCTCTGCAGCGCCGAACTTTCGTGCTGCGATCACTCCCGCCCCGAAAGACATCCCGCCGTGAGTGAGCGTCGGTCCATCTTCAACGACGAGCACGCGCTTGCCGCCTATCGCTTCCTCATCGTCGACTGTGACGGGAGAAGCTGCTTCAATAATCGTTGCATGCTGGTTTATCGTACGGATGTTCCGTCGAACCGTGTCCACATTCTGAGGAGGCGCCGACTCGACCTTATTGATGATGACGACATTTGCGAGTCGAAGGTTTGTTTCACCGGGATAATACTCCAGCTCATGACCCGGGCGATGCGGATCGACAACGACGATGGTGAGATCCGGCTTGTAGAAAGACA
>JAZGDX010000047.1:0-6426 GCA_036478305.1 Bacteroidota bacterium | reverse complement strand
ATGCAGACACCCTGCCACAACAGCATCTCCCTGCCCGTCTTTTTCATGATGTACTTTCCGAGATTCCGGTCTGGAGAAAACAGTATGGGTTTCTCCTCCGGGATCTGTCGAATAATCTTCTCTGCATTGCTCGACGTACAGATGATGTCGCTCAGCGCTTTGACCTCCGCTGTGCAATTAATGTATGTAACGGCGACATGGTCGGGATGTTGTTTACGGAAGGGCTTGAACAGCGAAGCAGGACAACTCTCGGCGAGCGAACAACCCGCCATCATATCCGGAATCACTACGAGCTTGTCCGGGTTGAGAATTTTGGCCGTTTCGGCCATAAAATGAACTCCGGCAAACACAATCACCTCAGCGTCGGTCGTAGCAGCGCGCCGGGCCAGCTCAAGGCTGTCACCCACAAAATCCGCGAGATCCTGGATCTCCGACTCCTGGTAATAGTGGGCCAAGATCACCGCATTGAGCTCAGATTTCTTTCGCTCGATTTCTTCTTCGAGGTCGAGTGTCGGATCGATCTCTTCTTCCAGCATCCCACTTTCCAGCACACTAAATTCCATAACGCGCCTCGGGTAATCGCTTCACCGATGGTAGTCTTCGCAATACAAGTCGTCGTCCCGATTGTGGAATCAACAGTTCAGCACACGACTTTTACCCGGCCTACGGAGCAAACGCCACATGCACGCCGGAGGTAAACAAAGCTCGCGACGTCAGGCAGCGAGAGATACCACATACATCAATATAACAAATTCCGGAATTCGATGCAATCGAAGAACCTCAGACATTCCCGAGCATATCGAGTGCCGCTCCTGTGACAGAGTCCTCGGATATAGATTCAACTGAACCATCTTCTGAGAAGATAAATCGATTCTTTCCGCCGATCGGTGCCCACTGGTGTGGATCGGTGGGACCGAACAGCGAAAGCACAGGCACGGAGGTCCCTCCTGCGACGTGCATGACTCCGGTATCGTTTGTGATGAAGAGATCAAGCTGATCCACTATTCCTGCAATTTCTCTGATCGTTCGGTTCTCCACGACGACAGGTCTCTGTTTAAGTTTGGAGAGAAACGAATCTGTGGTCGCTCGGTCCTTCGGTCCAGACGTGACGACGGTCCTGGCGCCGAGTCTCTCTGTGAGAACATTAGCCACTCCGGCAAATCGATCAGCCGGCCAGCGATTCGACCGTTTGCCGGCCCCCGGATGAAATCCGATGAGCCGATTGGCGTTTCCGCCATGCTCGCCGAGGAATTCCCCGGCCCATGCTCTTTCCGTCTCCGTCAGACCCACAACTATACGCTGATCTCCAGTCGAGATTCCCATCGGCTTTAAGATCCTGAGATTTTGGTCCGTCTGATGAGTCCGTGCGCTCTGGGTCCAATCAAGCGATACGCGGACGTTGTGCAAGAAACCAGACGGATTCTCCAATCCGTTCAAGGATTGTGGGCCGACCCGCACCTTTGCGCCCGAAAAATAGGCGATAACGTCACTCGTTACCGATACAGAGACCGTACAGGGAACCACCGCTAGGTCAAACACTCGAGATTTCAGTTGGGTCCGAAATCGCATCACGTGTCTCTTATCGTACAGCAGAACTTCATCGACATACGGGTTGTGAAGCATGATTGCGTAGTTGTTCGGACTGGCAACGAGGGTGATCCGAGCTTCCGGGAGATGTTGCCTCAGTGCCCTCAGCAGCGGTACGCAGCACAGCATGTCACCCAACTCATTGTGTTGACGCACGACCAGTATCGATCGGACGGACCTGACGGAAAAGCTTTCGAGGGGAACTATGGGAAGAACAAGTTTCGAGGTACGAAGGAGGACCGACTTGAACCGTTGTTCTATGTTTCTACTACCCACGATGAAGCAGTCGCATTCAGGAAGGTTTGTCTTTTCCCTCTTTGAGATCTTCGAAGTCGGCGTCTTGAACTTTGGAATAATCGATTTGGTTGTCCGATGAGCGAGACGAGGGAGAAGAGCGAACCTGCGGTTTGGTCGGGAAATAGCGTCGTATCTCAACGATCAGCCTTCGCGCGATTCGATAGACAAGATACGCAGCGACAATCCAGAGTAGGATGCGAAGCATAGTTTTTCACGATTTCGAAAGCGGGTTATAGTACTCAACGGGCGCGCGATTCGGTCTTAAGATTTCCTTCAACAGCTCCTCAAAATGGTCTCGACTGTTGACAAAATCGATTTCCGTCGTATTCACGATCAGGAGCGGTGCAATCTTGTAGCGGAAAAAGAAGTAGTTGTACGCATCGTTGAGGTCCCGGATATACGCGGCCGACAGGTTTTCTTCAATTCTACGATTACGACTCTTTATGTTGGACATGAGGCGGTCAACGCTCGACTGAAGGTACACGACGAGGTCGGGCGTGGGAATGTTGTGTTCAATGCTCGCCACGAGGGTTTCATACAACTTCAGCTCATCATCCGCTAAGTTCAGGTAAGCAAAAACCTTGTCCTTCTCGAAGATATAGTCAGCAACCAGAAATTCATGGAACAGATCCACTTGGAAAAGCTCCTGCTGCTGCTTATACCGGCTCAAGAGGAAAAAGATCTGAGTTTGGAAGGCGTACCGCTCAGGGTCCTGATAGAACTTTTCGAGGAAAGGATTCTCCTCAAATCGCTCCTCGACCACCTTAGCGCCGAGCCGCTCTCCCAGCAAGTTTGCCAGACTGGTTTTCCCCACACCGATAACCCCCTCGATTGCGATATATCGGACCTCCGATTCTGTGCGCTGCAAACAACCTCCGTGCTCGGTGTGTGAACTAGCGCTGCTGGAATGAGTTACTCATGATCCTGCCACCTAGCGGTCGATTTCGTGCGGAGACGATGACCCCCGCGCGAAGCTACGACCTTCTCTCACCGAGTCGCATCTTCACGGCGTCTAGCTCTCCCCTTCGACCTTCCAGTCTGCGCCACTAGTTCGGAGAATAGGTAAACCCCAGTTCTATGTCTGAAGAGCCCAAGTTTATTCTCAATGATGTTTAAGCTCTATGGTCATCGTAGTAGACTTCCGCACGAAGCTATCGTTCGTGCACGACTTCAATAGATTTTCGACAGTAATCTTCTGGATCGGATGCACCAATTTTCCGTCGAGTTCTTGGAGCGGGACGAGGACAAATCGACGTTTTGCGAGCTCGGGGTGGGGAATCTGCAAATCCCCAACCTCGATCGTCTGATCATTGTAGAGGAGAATGTCGATGTCGATCTCTCGAGGGCCCCAACGCTCGGACTGAGTCCGCCCAACCCTTTTCTCGACCTCCTGGATCGTATGGAGCAATTTCTCGGGTGGAAGGAATACTTCTGCTTCCAGGGCGAGATTCAGGAACTCTCTCTGGTCCTTTACACCGACCGGCTGGGTGACGTAGATAGATGAGACCTTGCCCAGTACTATCTCGCCCCTACTCTGAAGTTCATCGACGGCTCGCTGCAAAAACCGAAGCCGGTCTCCCACATTCGAGCCAAGACCCAAGAATACTCTCGCCATTAGCCCTCACGTTGAGCTGAGACCTCGACTTCCACGAAATCGACAACTCCTTTCACGGGTGCCTGCGGTTTTCGCACCCTGACGACGGTTCTCTCAACCTTGGGAAACTCCTTCAAAATCCCGTGCCCAATGGTATTCGCGAGAGCCTCCAGTAGAAAGAATTGGTTCTCCAACACAAGATTCTTGAGAAAATTGTAGACTCGTTGGTAGTTGACTGTCTCTGTCAGGTGATCGCTTTTCTTCGGTCCCGAAAGGTCGCAGTACAAGTCAACATCGATTTCAAATTTTCCACCCAGACTCTGCTCATGAGTCTCGGCACCATGATACGCGTAGAAAACCGCGTTCTTGATTCTAATCAGGTCGGTTCGAGTCATTTCTGATCGATGATTCAACATTCTCCCCGAATATATCAAAACGAGCAGGGCTTGTCAAGCTGTGATGTTTACGGTAGCACCTTGAGCAACGACGTCTCGTGCGTCATTGGAGCGGAACAATCGGTTCACGACTTCTCGATCTTCGCCCATGTGTCCCGCAATGTGACTGTCCGATTGAATACCAGATTGTCTTCACTGGAATCATCGTCCACGCAGAAATAGCCAAGCCGCTCGAACTGAAACCGATCCTGCAGCTTCGCCGTTGCCAGACTCGGTTCAACTTTGCAGTGTCTCAAGGTTTCGAGTGAGTGCGGATTGATGAAATCTGTCCAGTTCTCATCGCTTGGGTCCTCAACCGTAAGTAGCCGATCGTACAATCGAATTTCCGCATCCACAGCGTGCGGAGCGGATACCCAATGAATTGTCCCCTTCACCTTCCGAGCGCTCTTGGGGGAACCGCTTCTTGTTTCGGGATCGTACCTGCATCGAAGTTCGATGATCTCACCAGTCTTCTCGTCCTTTACGACACCGGTGCACTTGATAATGTATGCGTACCGCAATCGGACCTCCGCTCCGGGTGACAACCGGAAGTACTTCTTCGGCGGATGTTCTCGAAAGTCGTCCCGTTCGATGTAAAGATCCTTGGAGAAGGGAACCTTTCGCACACCCATTGCAGTATCCTCGGGGTTATTGACCGCATCGAGTTTTTCGACGACTCCGTCAGCAAGGTTTTCAATGACTAGCTTGAGCGGATGGAGAACTGCCATGACTCGGGGTGCGCGTTTATTCAGGTCTTCACGCAAGCTATCCTCGAGCAGTGCGATGTCCGAGGTGGTCTCCCGCTTTCCAACTCCAATTCGCTCTGCAAAATAGCGGCTAGATTCGGGTGTATACCCTCGGCGGCGCAGACCCGAGATCGTCGGCATGCGTGGATCATTCCAGCCGTTGACGTAGCCCTCCTCAACGAGCCGTAGCAGCTTCCGCTTGCTCGTCACGGTGTACGTCAGTTTCAGCCGCGCGAACTCGATCTGCTGCGGATGGTATACTCCCAGTTCATCGAGATACCAGTCATACAGCGGGCGATGATCTGCAAATTCAAGCGTACAGATCGAATGGGTAATTCCCTCGATCGAATCACTCTGGCCATGTGCCCAGTCGTACGTCGGATAAATGCACCACTTGTCGCCCGTGCGATGGTGCGAGGCGTGCAGAATGCGGTACATGACAGGATCACGCATATTGAGGTTCGGCGATGCCATGTCGATCTTTGCGCGCAATGTGCATGAACCGTCGGAAAACTCCCCGTTGCGCATGCGCTCGAAACGATCGAGGTTCTCTTCTACAGCTCGGTTTCGGTACGGGCTGTCTTTCCCCGGTTCGGTCAACGTGCCCCTGTACTCCCGAATCTCATCAGCGCTCAAGTCGCAAACGTACGCCTTCCCTTTCTTGATCAATTGCACGGCGTACTTGTAGAGTTGTTCAAAGTAGTCAGACGCATAATACTCGCGGTCTTCCCAATCGAACCCGAGCCAGCGGACGTCACGCTTGATCTCTTCGACGTACTTGACTTCCTCTTTCGTCGGATTTGTATCGTCGAATCGTAGGTTACACAGTGCGTTGTAGTCTCTTGCAATCCCAAAGTTGAGGTAAATCGATTTTGCGTGACCGATGTGCAGGTATCCATTCGGCTCCGGAGGAAAACGTGTGTGCACTCTGCCGTTGAATTTGTTCGTTTTCAGATCCTCTTCGATAATCTCACGGATAAAGTTCTTCCGCTCCGGCAATTCATCGGTCCCTTTATTATTTACTTCGCTCTTTTGTTTCTCCATTGTCGCTATTTCAACCTCTCGATCGCTGAATTAATTCTGCGGATCGTTTCCTCCTTGCCGAGAATCCACAGAATATCGTACAAGCCCGGACCAACATCCATTCCGGATACTGCCAACCGTGCAGCATGGATCAGTTTGCCGCGAGCGATATTCAACGCCTCGGCAGCTCGGTGAAGGACCGCTTCGTAGTCCTCCTTTTTCGGACTTTCTAATCGGGAAAAATCCTCGATCAACTTTCTTAGTTGGTTCGGGGTTCCTTGCTTCCAACTCTTCCTCACAACATCCGGATCATACTGTACAGGCGCCTCAAAGAAGTACGGGCTCTTCTGGACGAAATCCTTCACGAACGTCACCCTCTCACGCATGGCATCGATGATTTTCAGCAGATACTCATCAGCAAACTGCCTGTTGCCAATCTCCGATTCCGCCAGTTTCTCCTTGAGCATTCTGAGGACCTCCGCATCGGATTTCTGTCGCAGGTGCTGGAAGTTCAGCCAGTTCAGCTTCTCGAGATTGAATATCGCACCGGATTTGCCGACACGCTCCAGTGAAAACTCCTGCGTCAGCTGCTCCAACGAGAACACCTCGCGCTCGTCGCCGGGGTTCCAGCCGAGAAGCGCCACAAAATTTACAAGCGCCTCGGGGAGAAAACCTTTTTCCTTGTACTCCTCGACGGCAACGTCCCCCTGCCGCTTGCTAAGTTTGGTCCGATCGGGATTCAATA
>JAZGDX010000046.1:0-4414 GCA_036478305.1 Bacteroidota bacterium | reverse complement strand
TCCTAAGTCCGTTTCTTGTGTCTCCCATTCGAGATAACCTCGTTCGGAGTGTTTGATTTTGGTTTGGGGCAATGGTGTTTGTTGTTGTGTCTCGGACGGAGGCTTAACTGTTGACGGGACTTCTCTCGTGGTGCGTTGTACCTGGCTCACATCAGGGGGACGGGATTGTCGATGCCAGAACATTCCAACGATAACCAAGACGATGATTGATGTAATGCTCCCCCCCCAAAGGACATGCACCCGCCAACGTGAACTGACTTGCGGTTGCAGATCAGGTGTCGTTATTTTTTGTCTACGCTTGCGTTTTGCCATCCTCACCCTCCTTGTTAAAGTATTCCACGAAACTATCGGAACTTCAAAGCTTTGAAGCTCTTGGGCGCGACCCAAAACCGTCAACGCGGCGACGCGCAAAGGGACGTGGGCGTAGAACCCGCTCTGTAGCTAATCCATCCATCCCGCTCCGAGAGAGACATTTTGGAGCGCATATGCACGGGCTAGATTGTAATGCGCGTTTGTATAGTTCGGGTCGCGGCTGATGGCAGTTTTGTACGCTGGCAGGAGCTTCAAAGCTTTGAAGCTCTTGGCAAGCGGAGGCACAAGGGCAGAGCGATTATCCACCACGATCCCCTCCCCAGATGAGTTTCTGAACCCATCGCTTCGCTTTCTCTACCTTTGATACTTCCCTGATATTGCCATCTTCCTCGATGATGATTTCGATAAGCTCTCCGGTCGCAAAAAGTTCCTCGTATTCTTCCATCAGGTCTCGTTCTGGCTCTGGCTCTGCGGTCGGTGTAACTTCCTCCAGTTCCAAGCCTAAGACTTCTGGGCGGAATTTTTTGATAATGCGCTGTGCTGTTCTCTTTGAGTAGTGCTCGCCGGCGTGTGCTATGATCTCGTCATCGGTTACGGTCGCAACGAGCCCGTGACGGAAACTCAGGTCTTTGGGAATAACCGTTCCCGCCTCCGCAAAGTCCCAATTCAGGCGGTAGATTCGGCACTGTCCATCCGCTTCGTCAGCCAGAGCTTCAAAGCTTTGAAGCTCTGGCCTGCTGATCTCATAGAACCGGTTCGTACATCTGAGGATACCCTTCGCTTTGAGTTTCGGCAACCATTTTGTCCGGTGATCCCTGCCGTTCCTGAAGTTTCGCATGATCTTCGCACTGAGGTAAAGCCGATTCACGTACTTGTATCGTGTCTTCGCCCAGACGAGGAGATCTCCAACCCACTCGGCAAAGTGTATATCCCAGTCGCAGACTTCGATGATCAATCTGATGTCTTCCGTCGTGAGTTGTGCATCCGGAAACTCCAGTTCTTCATCTGCACTCGCTGAGTGCTTCCTGAGCCACTTGTAAAACGTCCTGATATGGTTTCGCAGTTGGCGTAGGACTTGGCTCGGATTCCGGTTCCAGTCCTTCGATAGTCCATTTGTCTTATTTTCGTACCAGATCTTTATCAGCTTGTACGTCAGATCCTCAGAGTGTCCAAGCCCGTAGAAGTAGCGGATTAGTCGCTTCTCAGCTTCGTATCGCGTCCCTTCCTCTGTGAGTCCGTTGTGAAGTGTGTCACTGATGCTGCGTTCGTGGATGCTGCCCGCTGAAAACTTCACCCGACTTTCAAACCTATCGGGCTGTGAGACTGGATACAACTCTCTCCCTCTCCGCAGGTCGCGACGAATCTTTTCAGCGTTTATCGGCTCAAGATCTCTGAAGGCTTCGATCTGCTCGGATTTGTCGTATATTGGATAGATTTCCCAATCTCCGTTTATTCCGTCGCTCGTCACGCCTAAGACTTGCTGATCTCCAAACGGCAGCCGTCGCCCTCGCTCGAGAGATGGGTAAATCTCCAAGACTCCCGGCTTTACCTCCAAGCCGATGCCGGAAAGGATTTCACGGAAGACCTGTTGATGCTGATCTGGCCACATTGGGCAACAACGCATCAACAGTGAGAAGTTCCCGCTCTCCCTCTCCTGTAGGAGAATCCTTCGCTCTCCCGTCCACTCGTTTTCCGGCTTGAAGAATCGGATTATCTGGTCCAGTCGCTCGTCATTCAGTTCAAAGTTGGCGTTGTCGATGTCGAAGTCTACCCACTTGACTAACGACTTAAACGCCCCTGCTCGGACTCCATACGTTTCTTCGCCTTTCATGTGTCGGGCGATTTGGGCATTATTCAACGCCCACTGTTCGGGAGGACTCCACCAGCCGGGATTTCGTCCGTAGCCGTGCCATTGGATATATCGGAATCGACAGGGCGACTTTCGTTTGACGTGCCTCTCATATAGCAGGTCGATCCCAATGATGTCCAAGTATTCTCGGAAAAGATCCGCGGAAATGTCGATGGCACCTAGTATTTTAGCGGTTGTTCGATTCGCCATGATCGTCGCGCCTCGTCATGCGACCCAAGAAGGGCCCTCTGAAGCTCGGAACCCTTACCTGATAGATATTTCAAAGAAACACACAATCATAAAATGTCGCGACGCACCAAATAGAACGATCAAATAAGGGGTGCATTTTGTCGCGGACTCACGGGCAAAAAAAAAGCGAACAAACGCTGTCTTTGCGACGATCGTTTGTTCGCTTTATTTGTTTGTACCCCTAGCAAGGCTAGTGTACAATAAGAGACGAACATAAGAGACGAAAATCGCCGAGCCTTAACGGTGTAGGTTTTGCCCCGCCTTAATGGGGCGTTTTTTATTGCGGATTATGGCACGTTGTTACATGGATTTCTCCCACCGCCGAGCCGACGGAACGGGCGATCGGCATCCCCGCGTCCGACCCCTCTGCGACCAGAAACCGTCAACGCGGCGTCGCGCAAGGGAACGTGAACGGAGAACCCGCGTCCGAGCTAATCCTTCCTTCCTCCCCGACCAGAGAGAGACCTTCAGAGAAACTTGGACACTTTAAGGCGTTGGCGTCCAGACTCCCAGCGCGGAGACTTCAAGTCTGCTTTGGGGTTTCATCCTTGCGCCGAAGATCTTCCAAGAATTCCCAGATGACTGCCTTCATCGAGGTGTTGTTTCGTATCGCGTAGATCTTGAACCATTGACGAAGGCCAAAAGGGATTTCTGTAATCAGTTGCGAAGTTCTTTTCTTGTCACCCATCCCAAGCCTCTCTTTCAGTATAAATTCATATAGGTATAAGTTATGATACCCGATGCCGCAGACTCGCGCAAGCACAAAACACCACGACTACCAGTTCGAGCGAGGCTAATCCTGCATTCCCACCGAGATTTCAGAGAAAGGCACATCCGTGAAGCCTACCTGCGGCAGATACACTCTGTTCTCTGCGACCAAACCGCGTCAACGGGGCGACCCGTGAAGCCGCGTGGACGTTCCAACCCGCGTGTAGCTAATCCGCCTGAATGTCCCGCCATTCTTCCTTCGCCCGCCACATCTGGGCTGCTCGTTCTACAAAAACATTTCTATTAGCGACAGTGCTATCGATCAGTGACTTTGTCTGTTGCTCGAATTCGTGAATTGAATCAGCTAACCCCACGTACTCAGCGAGCTTATCAAAGTCCTCATCGCAGAACACATAGAGCCAATCCATCATGGCACACAACCTGCTGAACTGCTCTCGATTGACCCGATGCAGCTTGCTGTAAACGCCGTGGGGTTGTTCATAGATTTGGCGATACAGGTCATCGACCAACAGTAAGTGTGAAATCCAGTAGGCGTGAATTTCCCGCAGGAGTGCCATTTCAGGATTGGCTTGTGTCTTCCCGCTTCGCTGATTTTGGGCACGATGCAACTCCTCATGGAAACGGAGAATGAAAGTATGCAGGTAGCCCTTTTTCAGTTCTTCAAGTAGTTGTGGGCGAGGCAATGACTTTTGCGGATTGACCACGATTCGGTCAGCCTTCGGATCATACCATGCAGGGGCGGGTCCACTATAATCGACATAAACCGCCGTTTGCTGCTCGTCAATCCAACCGTTGACTTTGCTTCCCCACATCGTTTCGCTGTTAACCTGACCTTCGAGATCGATGAGCTTTTTGATCAGTTCTTGGTCTTCTGCCGATCGATTTTTACGCTGTTCCTCGCGAATCACTTTGTGTGGAACATTCCGTGCTTTTTCAAACTCACAACCTAGCCGAATGTCTCCCGACGTGGTGGGTACGATTAGGGCAAACCGCCCTCGGTCATCAGTGTACCCGTTCGCAATCTCGGCCAACTCTTTCTTTTCATGGTTGGCAACCGCAACGATGAGCGGCATTCCGATTACTGGCTCACCATTGGCGCCCGACTTTTCGTTCCAACGCACGCGCCCTTCAATCCGCTTCTTCCCGTCTCCTAAGTCCGTTTCTTGTGTCTCCCATTCGAGATAACCTCGTTCGGAGTGTTTGATTTTGGTTTGGGGCAATGGTGTTTGTTGTTGTGTCTCGGACGGAGGCTTAACTGTTGACGGGACTTCTCTC
>JAZGDX010000045.1:0-4010 GCA_036478305.1 Bacteroidota bacterium | reverse complement strand
CAATGACAGCCTGCGCCTTTCGCACGACGATTTCGACCTGTTCCTCGATCGTCAGTCTGGATGTGTCCACCTCGAACGCATCCTCTGCTCTCTTGAGCGGGCTTTCGGCCCTTGTCGAGTCTTTCTCATCCCTCGCCCGGATCTCTTCGACCAACTTCTCGAGACCCACATTAAGCCCGTGCTGCTGCAATTCATTCTGCCGTCGTTTGGACCTCGCCACTGCATCTGCAACCATGTACACTTTCAATTCAGCGCCGGGAAACACGACCGTCCCGATATCTCTGCCTTCGAGAACTACGCCCCCTGCTTCAGCCATGCGACGCTGCTCGCGCACCATCGCCTCACGGACTTCCCGAATCTCACTCACCACGCTCACTGCCCCGGTGATCTCCGGAGTGCGGATCTTTTGAGTAACGTCGCGACCATCCAGGAACACTGTCATCTCACTGGACTCGCGCCGCAGCTCGATCCTCGTTGTATCCAAGAGACCCTTGATCCCCTCTTTGTCGTCGAGGACGAGGTGGTGCTCCATCACCTTCAGCGTCATCGCCCGATACATTGCCCCTGTGTCGATGTGCGTGTATCCCAGACGTTCTGCAACCAATCGAGCCGTCGTGCTCTTACCGGAGGCTGCGGGTCCATCGATGGCGATCACAATCTGCTTCATGAAAGAGCACTCTCGTAGGGCTTACGAGACCTCAAATATAACCAATTTCATCCAAATTCGCAATGAAAATTCCGACGCCCCTCCTTTTCCCTTCCCCCTTGAGAAATTCACCCCAATGATTATATTGACATCCGCCATCCACTCATCCTCGGCCGCACAATGAAGAAACTGACGAACGACCAGATCGCAGCCAAGCGGGCTCATTACAGTCAACCCCTAACCGACAAACGACATCCCATCATTGTTGTCCTTGACAACATCCGAAGTCTCCACAACGTCGGTTCCATTTTTCGGACCTCTGATGGAGCTCGTATCGAGAAGCTCTACCTCTGCGGCTTCACTTCTCATCCTCCCCGAAAAGAGATCGACAAGACGGCGTTAGGGGCGACTCGGACTGTTCCCTGGGAGTACCGCAAGAACCCGGTCGAACTCATCGAACAGGTCAAATCACAGAACATTACAGTCTGCGTCCTTGAGCAGACTACTAACAGCATCCCCTATTCGTGGATTTCACCACAGCAGTTCCCCCTCTGCCTCGTAGTCGGCAACGAACTTGTCGGGGTATCGAAGCAGATTCTCGAACGAGCCGACACCGCCGTCGAAATTCCTATGTTCGGCACCAAACAGTCGTTGAATGTTGCCGTTGCCTTCGGTATCACGGTGTTCGAATTTATCCGAATCCTTCATCACGCCGAACAACGATCTCCGCTCTATCGGCCATAGGCCAGCGTATAGAAGTCTTCCTTCTCCAGCGTGTGAATTCGGACGACGCCGGCACGCACGAGTTTCACCAAGATCCTCGAGGCGCGCCGCTCCGAGATATTAACGAGCCTGCCAAGTTGCCTGACCGTGATGCGGTCATGTTTGTCCAGATAATCCAGGAGCGCCCGTTCATTGCGACCGATCGAGATCTCCAACGGGGGGCCATCGATTCGCTCATCGCGCAGGATTCTTACCACCTCTTTGCTGGCGGTCACAGTCTTGTCTTTTATTCGAATGTAGACGCGAGCACTCTGTCCTTCTTCCTCAGCACTATCGCCGAGAAACATGTGCGGCTTCTCTCCACTCTCACCGATGACCGCAACGATAACGTCCTTCCCGTTGAACGGTATGATGTGTATTGCCGGCCGAATAGGTGGATCACAGTGATTCACCCCAGCGACATGTATCAGTTCGGATTCGGTCTTCTCACTTTCCACCCCGATAATGGCTCCATCATCTCCGACGCCGAAAAGGATGTTCCCTCCCTTGGTGTTCGCAAAACTGATCATCGCCTTCGCAATCTTCTCCGGTGAGGAGATCCGCCGTTTAAACTCGACCTGAAAACCTTCTCCCTCTTCGATCAGTTTCTCAACATCGTGGTAGTTCATCGTAGCCTCTCCTCTCATCTTTCACAAGAGACAGGTCGGAGAGTAATCGACTATGCTTTTACCTCACGACTTGCGACTGTCGAGGAAGCTCTGCAGGATCAACGCCGACGCGATCTCGTCGACTCTCGCTTTATTCTGGCGTTGTTTCCTCTTCACCCCCATCGTCAGCAACGTCTGATGCGCCACGAGAGACGTATGCCGCTCGTCCCACTCAACCACTTCCAGGCCCGTCTTGTCTCTCAGGTCTTGAATAAATCGCTCAACTTCACGAGCCATCTGACCCCGGTAACCGCCGCGACGGTAGGGCATTCCTACAACGACGACCCTTACATCGTACTGTTTGATGACCGGCAGGAGGTTAACGAAAAATGTATTGGAATTCCGATACGTACCGACACCTTGAGCGATCGTCAGAAGTGGATCACTCACCGCAACGCCGATACGCTCGGTTCCGTAGTCGATGCCCATAATCCTCCTTGTTCGTACGACCTCGATTTCCATCATCCCCCGCCGTCGCTCACTGACTCTTGGAAACGGACGAATCGGACGAGAGTTCGGACTCCCCTGTTGACCCTCGTTCCACACGCTCAGGATCGACTGGCTGCTGCAGAAATTCCTTCAGCAATTTACTGGGCTTGAAGTGCGTCTTTCGCCGTGGCGGGACATATATATGCTCGCCCGTCTTCGGGTTCCGAGCCTTCGGCTTCGATTTCGTGAGCTTCACTTCCAATACACCGAAATCTCGAACCTCTATTCTTAATTCCGGGTCAGCGCTCACCAGGACCTGACGGAGTGCCGTGAACACACTGTCCGTCCACTTCTCTGCGAGGTGCATTTTCTCATTCGTCACCTCCGAAACCTTTTTCGCAATGTCTTTCTTTGTGTAGGTCGGCTTTCGCCGTTTATGTTGCTCCATCTCCCATCACTCCTTTTTCGTTAGCTTCCACGAAGCGTTGCACTTTGAGAACACCTTTGATCTTTCCGATCTTTTCCATCAACCGATGCAGATGTTCTATGTTCTTAACATAGAGGATGATCGTTCCTTCGAACAAGCGATCCTCAGAATCGATGTTCACGGCTCGAATGTTCGTATTGTTGCACGCCGAAATCGAATCCGTGATATCACTCAGCATTCGTGGTCGATCCTGACCGGACACACGCACTGCCGCAAGAAACTCTGCTCCATCCGTCGTGGGCCAGCTCACCTCAACAATGCGCTCCTCATCAGTCGTCCGCAGCACGTCGACGTTCTTGCACTGCTTCCGGTGAATCTTGATCCCTTCGCCCGTCGTGACGAATCCGACGATGTCATCGCCGGGGATGGGATTACAGCAGTTGGCATAATGATGCATGAAATCATCGCGACTTCCGAACACGCTGATCCCGCCGAGCGAATCACGGGCGGACCGGATGAAGTTGGTCAAAATACTCGGCTCCTTCTTCGGTCGCTCGATTGGCGCTGGCACTCCTCCTCGTTCCTTCAGCTGCCCGACAATGGTGTCCACCTCAACTTCTTCGCGTGCAATGCGCAGGTAATATGTTTGGACGCTGTCAATCTTCATCGAACGCACGAACTTAGCCAATTCGTCCTCGTTCATGTGTAGCTTGTGTTTCTTCAACTTCTTTTCCCAGATCTCCTTCCCCTTCCCCAAAAGCTTTCGCTTCTCCTCCTTCAGCCACTTTCGTATGTTGGCCTTCGCTTTGTGCGTAATAACGAACTGTTCCCAGTCAGCACTCGGGGTCTGAGTTTTCGAGGTGATGATCTCAATCTGGTCACCGCTCTTGAGGATTGCATTCAACGGGACAAGTCTTCCGTTCACTTTCGCACCGATGCAGTGGAGTCCGATGTTCGAATGGATTTCAAAGGCGAAATCGAGCGGCGTGGCCCTCTTCGGAAGGATCTTCAGGTCGCCCTTCGGCGTGAACACGTAGATCTCATCCTGGTAGAGGTTGAGCTTGAAACTCTCCATCAG
>JAZGDX010000044.1:0-3887 GCA_036478305.1 Bacteroidota bacterium | reverse complement strand
AGTGTGGTTTCTGCATTCCGGGCATCGTAATACAAGCAAAGCATCTGATCGATCACAAACCGTCACCTACGCGGGACGAGATCGCCCGTGCACTGAATAACAACATCTGTCGTTGTACTGGCTACGTCAAGGTCATAGATGCGATCGAGCTTGCTGCGGAAGCCCTTCGTGGTGAGCCGCTACCTCAACCAGACTATTCGGGCAAGATAGGGTCTAGTCTGCCGCGCATGGATGCAGAAAAATTCGCAATGGGCGAGCGACCATACATCGATGACATGAGATTTCCCGATATGCTGCATGCCGCTTTCCTCTTCTCGCCACACCCGCGGGTGAAAGTCCTGAAGATTGATGCATCGAAGGCATTGCAGCTTCCAGGGGTTATACGGGTAGTAGGGGCAGGCGATGTTCCAGGTCAACGTAAGCAGGGGTTGATTTACAAGGATTGGCCGCTTTTCGTTGCTGAGGGAGAGACCACGCACTGCATCGGTGATATCTTGGCTGGCGTAGTAGCTGTCGACGTGGAAACAGCACGTAGAGCGGTTGCTCTCGTCGAGGTTCATTGCGAAGTGCTACCTGGTGTCTTTGATCCTGAAGAAGCACTGCAGTCCGACGCGCCGCGCGTCCATGCCGATCATGATAACCTCCTTTCCCGATCGCTCATCAAACGTGGTAATGTCGATCAGGCGCTGAAGAAATCCGCGTTTGTTGAGACAAGGACATTCGAAACGCAAATGATCGAGCATGCGTACCTGGAGCCCGAAAGTGCCATTGCGATTCGTCGGGACGGGACGATTGAAGTTTTTAGCCAGGGGCAGGGTATATTCGACGACCGCAAGCAGATTGCTTCATTCCTCGGGATGCCGGAGGATACAGTGACAGTTACGATGGTCTCAAACGGGGGAGCGTTCGGAGGGAAGGAAGACCTCAGCATTCAGGCACAGGTCGCACTCATGGCATGGCTGGCGAACAAGCCTGTGAAGGCAACGCTCACAAGAGAAGAAAGCATCCGACTCCACCCGAAACGTCATCCGATCAAAATGACACTCACCGTTGGATGCAACGAGGATGGCAGAATCATCGCACTGCGTTCACGGATAATCGGTGACAAAGGAGCGTATGCATCTGTCGGGACCAAAGTGCTTGAGCGTTCGGCGGGACATGCTGGCGGTCCGTACAACATCCCCAATTCGGACGTTGAGGCACTTGCCGTGTACACGAACAACCTACCGTGCGGTGCGATGCGCGGCTTCGGCGCGAACCAAGCAGCGTTCGCCATCGAAGGGATGATGGATATCCTGGCCGAGAAGGTCGGGATCGACGGCTGGGAGATGCGCTGGCGGAACGTGGTGAGTATCGGTGATACGTTCTGCACGGGGCAGGTCTTCGAGAAGTCAGTCGGCATCCGGAAGACGCTGCTCGCCGTTAAGGACATCTACTACTCATCAAGGTACGCCGGCGTCGCATGTGGCATCAAGAATGTCGGAATCGGCAACGGGATGCCAGAGCACGGACACGCGTTGGTCAAAGTGCAGCCCGACGAGACAATTACCATCAATACCGGATTCACAGAAATGGGACAGGGCTACTGCACAGTGATGATTCAGTTCTTCAGCGAGGTCACGGGTATCGATCCACGCAGAGTGCGAGTGAACATCGACACCACGCAGCGCACTCCCTGCGGTATGACAACTGCCTCGCGTGCGACTGTGCTCGGTGGAAGGGCGGTGATTCAAGCCGCTGAAAAGATGAAGAAAGATTTGGAATCAGGATTCACGATTCATGATTTGATCGGCAGAGAGTATTACGGTGAGGTAGTTATCGATTATACGACGGCGCTCGGTGCGAAAACGAAGAAGCCGATCACGCATATGACTTTCGGGTTTGCGACTCAGGTGTGTATCCTCGACGACGATGGGCGGCTGAAGAGTTTCGTCGCCGCACACGATGTCGGCAAGGTCATCAATCGAAAGCTGCTCGAAGGACAGTTAGAAGGTTCAGTCCATATGGGACTTGGTTATGCGTTGACTGAAGAACTAAAACTGAAGAACGGTGTGCCTGAGTCATTCAAACTGCGCTCGTTGGGTTTGCTTCGTGCAAAGGATATGCCTGAGGTTCAGGTGATCCTGATTGAAGAGAACGAGCCGGAGGGACCCTTCGGTGCCAAGGGCGTTGGCGAGATTGGTTTGGTGCCGACTGCCGGTGCAGTTGCCTCCGCACTCTACAAGTTCGACGGTATCCGTCGCTACAAGCTTCCCATGAACGACTCAGCAGCGGCGAGAGCGATAGTGAGAAGAAAACAAGGGTAGCGAGACGAGACAGGAAACAACAATGCCCAGTGTCATCAAGCAAACCTACCCGGAAGTTGTCAGCAGGGCTGCAGCTCGCTGTAGATCACGCGGGATTGTGATTCCAACATTCGCGCAGCTCAGGAATCCGCAGACGGTTCCTCAAACCATCAAAGCGGAACTTCCCAAGACCGGTCTCCAGGATGTGAATCCGTTGAATCTTTTCCGTATCACGTGGAAGAATGATGTGAAAACTGGATTGTACGGCGGTGTAAACTACGTTGAGATCCCGCAAGCGATTACTGGAGTGAAGGCGCGCATCATCGGACTCGTCGGGAAGTATTTTCCCACGGGCGCTCACAAAGTGGGGGCGGCGTTCGGCTGCCTGGTACCACGACTGGTGAGCGGCGAATTCGATCCTAGCGTGCACAAGGCTGTGTGGCCTTCAACTGGGAACTACTGCAGGGGAGGCGCATTCGACTGCGCGCTGCTAGATTGTACTGCCGTGGCGGTTCTTCCCGAGGAGATGTCCAAGGAACGGTTTGAGTGGCTGAAAGAAATCGGTGCAGAGGTGATCAAGACGCCTGGTGGTGAATCGAACGTAAAGGAAATCTACGATAGATGCAGGGAGCTGAAGAAAAATCCCATCAACATCATATTCAACCAGTTCGAGGAATTCGGCAACCCGATTTGGCATTACAGCGTCACCGGTCCTGCGATTGAGGAGGTTTTCAACGGTCTTGCGACAAAGAATAAACGTGCAGCGGCGTTCATTTCGGCGACAGGTTCGGCAGGAACCATCGCTGCGGGAGATTATCTGAAAACAAAATTCCCCAACCTGAAAGTCATCGCCAGCGAAGCGCTTCAGTGCCCAACGCTCCTCATGAATGGCTTCGGCGGACACCGTATCGAAGGTATCGGTGATAAGCATGTACCATGGGTGCACAACGTGAGGAGTACAGATGCCGTTGCAGCTATCGATGACGAAGACTGCATGAGGGTCCTACGCCTGTTCAACGAAGATGCAGGGCGTGCGTACCTCTCATCTGTAGGTGTCTCAAACGATGACTCCGAGAAGCTCCCACTACTGGGGATTTCTAGCATTTGCAACCTTCTTGCCGCAATAAAGACAGCGAAGTATTTTGAGCTGAATAAGAGCGATGTTCTGTTCACTATTTTCACAGATTCCATCGATCTATATCGGTCCCGATTGGAGGAACTCAGGAAGAAACAAGGAGCGTATTCTGTGACAGACGCAGCGAAGGATCATGCCGGTCCCCTTGCACATCAAGGCCTGGACTACTTCAAGGAGCTGACGTACTACGAGAGGAAAGCGATTCACAATCTCAAGTACTTTACGTGGGTTGAGCAGCAGGGGAAGACAAACGAGGAGATTGTTGCACAGTGGGATCCGGAGTACTGGCGCAGTCTCTTTGAGGACGAGGTTGACCATTTTGATAGAATGATCGAGGAATTCAACGTGGAAGTTGCTGGTAATCTGACCCGCAATCGCGCAATACGAGTTCCAGCAGAAGGCGATTGACTTATGTTTGCTCAGATTATGAAGGCGGCCCGGAAGAACGAAGCTCAGGTCGTTCAATT
>JAZGDX010000043.1:0-15359 GCA_036478305.1 Bacteroidota bacterium | reverse complement strand
CCCTACGATCGAACGCTAACCGACCTCGTTTTCTTTGACTCCGACGGAAAAGACCTGCCGGCGGGCAAGCGAAAATCAGTGGAGCGCCTCTTTCTCGGAGAGGATTTTCTCCGTGCGGAACACTCGAATGTGGGTTCAATCTCTTTTCCAGAGCGTACCGCTGAGAGCTACCGGCAGCGTTTCGTGTCTCACATCGAAGCTGATACGATCAACAGAGCCAAGTTTAGGGTGGTCATCGATTACTCCAACGGGATGACGTCGACGATCTTCCCGACCATACTCGGCCGGCTGAAATGTCAGGTCGTCGCTCTGAACGCCTACCTGAACCCAAAGGAACTCACTCGAGATAAAGCAGGCTTCGACGAGGCGGTAGCCCAACTCGCTCACATCGTGACCTCTCTGAAGTACGATGTCGGGTTCATGCTCGACGCTGGTGGGGAGAAGATTTTCGTCGTCGATGAGAACGGGAAATTCATCGACCCGGACCGGCTACTGACAATCGTGACGAATCTCTATCTGGATACGTTTCCCGCTGTGAAGAGAATCGCTGTGCCGATCAACGCGACGACGGAAGTGGACATGGTAGCAGCGGCAAAAGGCGTACAGGTCGTGCGAACGAAGAACAGTCACCTTGCGATGATGGAAGCCGCGGAGTCTGGGATCGAGTTTGTCGGAGGGACCAAAGGGGGCTTCATCTTCAACGATTTCTTGTTCGCAACCGATGGGATGTTCTGCGTCGCAAAAATTCTGGAGATGATGGCGCATACCGAACAGCGACTGGGAGTAGTTGAGCGTACGCTGCCTAGGCTCCATGCGATTCGGAAAGACATTCAGTGCTCGTGGGACGCGAAGGGTCGTGTGATGCGTCAACTCATGATCGACTCAGATGGCAAGAATCGACTCCTCCTGGACGGCATCAAGATCTTCCACGATTCGCCGGACCGTCACACGTCGGTTTTTCTCATTCCGGACAAGGAGCGTCCCATGTTTCACATCAACGCGGAAGCTCAAGAAGCTCGACGAGCGAAAGAACTCGCCACAGAGTACGAGCAAAAAGTCGTTGAATGGAGAGATGGCTCAAAGGCTTCATGACTTGATTCGCTCCGACTGAGTCTCGAGTTCGTCGTGGACCACAGAATGGCTTTGAGTAATGAATGCTGCACCATCGATCAGACCTGCTCCATGGGAGATGAAGACCGGCGATGAAAATCAGTGAGATTCTCACAGAGCAGCTCGTCACCACGCATCTCGAAGCGAGCACGAAAGAGAAGATCATCGACGAGATGATTGAACTCGTGAGCACGTCGGAGAAAGTGCTCGACAAAGTAAAGGTTCGAGAGGCAGTTTTCGAGCGTGAGAAAATCATGTCGACCGGAGTCGGCTACGGATTCGCCATCCCGCACGGAAAAACCGACGCCGTCACGGGCATCGTCGCTGGCTTTGGGATCACCGAGAAGCCTATCGACTACCAATCGCTCGACGACCAGCCAGTCCGTCTCGTTTTTTTGCTCGTCGGAAAGGATAGTATGGTTGGACCGCACATAAAGCTGCTCAGTCGTATCTCCCGGCTGATGAATAAAGAAGATTTCCGGACGAAGCTGCTCGAGACGAAGACTGCACGCGAGATACTCGACACCTTCCAGCAAGAAGAAGCAAGCTATTTTGATATATAAAGTGCCATCATTCCGAATTAGAGCTAACCTGGACCCCTTCCGGTTCCCCCTCATTACAGTGTGGAGGGGGATTGACACATCGTGGGGGTGCGCCGGTTGGGTGCCCCTACTTGACTATCGAATGGTATTTTTTACAGCGCGACACGTTGTCTTGCGCACTGAGGAATTTGTGACCATCGGCAGATGTTCAAATGGAAGACTGAACCTACGGGATCAACTGCGTATCAGGCTCGTAGTCATTACCGGTCAAACGCGGTGGATTTCACGCTTGAGTTCAAGCTAACTGAGCTTCCATGGGAGTCAGGTAGAGCCAATTTCGCAAACTCTGGAGTCGATGTGAAATATCGTGCAATACGTGGCACCAAAGACATCCTTCCCTGTGAGTCCTCCAAGTGGCAGTCAGTAGAGAAGACCATCCACCGAATGATGCACCTCTGGAATTACCAGGAGATTCGCACGCCGGTATTTGAAGCGACCGAGCTGTTCGCCCGCAGCATCGGCAAACTGACGGACATCGTTCAAAAAGAGATGTACACATTCCTAGACCGGAGCGAGGCAAGCCTTACGCTGAAGCCCGAGATGACTGCAAGCGTCGTACGCTCCTACCTTCAGAATAATCTCGGTGAAGACCGTCCGTTGGTGAAGGTTTACTACATTGCCCCGATGTTTCGCCAGGAAAGACCTCAGGCAGGTCGCTTGCGTCAGTTCCATCAGTTTGGCGCAGAAGCCATCGGCAGCCAGCATCCAGAGGTCGATGCGGAACTCATTGCCCTCAACTTTTCCATCTATGAGAACCTGGGGATCCGGAACACAGAACTTAGGATTAATTCCGTCGGATGTGAGATCTGCAGACCGGGTTACAGGGAGATCTTGAAGCGATTTCTGGACCCGATCCTTCCAAAGCTTTCAGCCGAGAGCCAGAAGCGCTTCCAAAATAATCCGCTTCGAATCCTGGACTCAAAGGATGAATCAGACCAGAAACTGACCGAGAATGCCCCGATGATAAAGGATCATCTCTGCTCCCCGTGCGCCGATCATTTTCGAGTTCTGCACGAACTCCTACGAAACATGGGCTTGGAGTTCAAGATCGACGGACGCATCGTGCGCGGCCTCGATTACTATACGAAAACTGCTTATGAGTTCATCAGTCCCGACCTGGGCTCCCAGGATGCCCTCTCAGGTGGAGGACGGTACGACTTGCTCGTCAAGGAGGTCGGTGGCAAGGATACCCCCGCAGTCGGATTCGCTGCGGGAATGGAAAGGCTTCTGATGGTATTAGGAAAGCAGAAACACACTTTCGGGAAAGACCCTCAACCGACAGTATTCCTGGCTTCCACCGACGAAGTCGGCCGCGCTTGGACGCTTCAGCAAGCCCTCAAACTCCGCACATCCGGAGTCGCCTGCGAGCTGGATTTACTCCGAAGAAGCTTGAAGGCCCAGATGAAAGAGGCAGACCGTCAGAAGGCAAAGTTCGTAGTAATCGTCGGCCAGAAGGAGCTGAACGAACGACGGGCAACGCTCCGAGACATGAAATCCGGAGCACAGGAAGTCGTGGAGTTCGACCGAATTCTCGAACGTCTCAAAACTATGTAGGCGTTCATGCGACAGAAGCGCAAGAGTGCAAAAGCCGAATATCAACTCATCATCAGCAAAACGAAAGCTGAAGACGATCAATCGTTCCTGTTCACGCTGCAAACAGTCAAAGAATTCCGGATCTATCAATATCTCATCACCGTCGAAACAGAAATCCTGAAGAAACAAATTCGATTCGACATCAAAGGATTGCAGACTCCAAGGATCAATCTTCCGAATTCGGGACCCGCAACATTTTCGAGAGAAATTCCTCAGCTCAAAGGAAAGTATGACATTGTCGTTAGCAAGCCAGGTGGGGAGGAAAATTGTTTCCAGATCAACGTGAGGGGAAAATCAGTTACCGTTAGAGAGACGCTAGAGCATAGATTCGTGGAAGTAATCGTGCAGATCTAGGTACGAAAATTGAAGTCACAATCAGATTTAGTCGTCCATGTATCCTGAGCTTTTCAATATCGGGCCACTGACGATCTACAGTTATGGGATGATGCTTGCCATCGGCTTCATCATCGCCAGTTATGTCTTCACGAGCGAGCTGAAGCGGAAGCGGATCGACCACAATATTGGCGGCAATGTGACGCTGCTCGCTGTCGTCTTTGGCATCATCGGTTCAAAAATTCACTATCTCATCGAACACGCGGATAAATTCATAGTTAAACCCAGCATTGCATTCTCCCCGGGGGGTCTGACATTTTACGGCGGGCTATTCCTCGCCTTCGGAGTCAGCTACTGGTACATCAAGTACAGGAAGAAAATCAACGTGCTGAAGGCTATGGACTCCGTAGCACCAGCCCTGATACTCGGCTACGGCATCGCTCGAATCGGGTGTCATCTCGCCGGCGATGGCGATTACGGGTTACCGACCGAACTTCCATGGGGAACGGACTATTCCCGAGGCACTTATCTGCCGTCGATCGCGTTTCTCCAGGTACCCGAAGTCGCCAATCAGTTTCCCGGCGGGACCGTACCTGACACGACGCTCCTCCACCCGACTCCAATGTATGAATTTCTCGCGACGATCCTCATTTTCGCTTTCCTGTGGAGAATCCGCAAGCGCACCACTCCAGATGGAGCACTGTTTATGGTCTATCTCACCGCGGCTGGCCTCGAACGATTCCTCATCGAGTTCATTCGCATCAATCCAAGACTCATGCTCGGGCTTTCAGAAGCTCAACTGATCTCCGTACTGGTTGTGGGACTGGGTGCATACGGGATTCTCCATCTGAGAAAGAGAAAAAAAGGCAAAGCGGAGGTGCCAAATTGATCCTTGTCAAGTTATACTCTAAAGAGGACTGCCACCTCTGCGACGAGGCGAGAACGGTGCTGGAGCGGGTCAGAAAGGATATCCCCTTCAAGCTCACGGAGGTAAAGCTTTCTTCAGATCATCCTCAGTACGATAAATTCCATGAATCAATACCGGTGGTCTATGTCGCGGAGAAACTTGCATTTCGGTATCAGGTGGACGTGGACAAGCTGCGCAATTTGTTAACGGAGGAGGCGAAGGAGAGAACTGAATATCGATGAAAATTGTTTCGAAAGTACTACAGGCCATCGGTATCGCGGAAGTTATGACGGGACTGGTGGTCGGTATCACGCAGAACGACATTTCGAAGGAGCTTTACCTGACGCTGACCGGAATCGGTTTTTTCTCAGTCGGATGGCTGATCAGTCGATGGTCGCAAAAGCCCCGAGCGATGAGAGGTAAACGCCGAAGACATCCGGCCTCGTAGGGCAATCGTAGCATCAGGCACAGCAAGAGATCAAGGGTCCAGTAGGGACGATGAGACACGACTTTGCATGGAGTGAGAGACCGGAGGAAACAGTCAAAACAAATGTTTCGATGAAGTCGGAAGCGTCATCGCATCAACTGATTGCGGGTCGTAATCCCGTGATGGAAGCACTTCGTGCCGGTAGGGTCATCGATAAAGTCGTCGTCCTGTATGGAGCGAAGGGGGCCGCCATCGAAAAGATCAAGGTCCTCGCTCGCGAGCGCGGAGTCCCGTGCGTGGAGGTAAACAAGCAGCGATTTCGCGAACTCGTCAGCGATGCAACGACCCAAGGAGTCGTCGCGGTCGTCGGGACGAAAGCATACGTCTCTGTGGATCATATCCTCCAGCACGCCAGAAACCGTAACGAGCCTCCTTTTATTCTGGTCTTGGACGAACTCGACGACCCCCACAATGTCGGAGCTCTCATCCGAAATGCGGAATCCGCCGCGGTTCACGGCGTGGTAGTGCCCAAGCATCATGCAGCCCCGATCACGCAGACCGTTTCAAAGACCTCCGCTGGTGCTGTTGAGCACATGTGCGTGGCGAAGGTCGCCAATATTGCACAGACACTGGAGGGATTAAAGAGCGAAGGTTTGTGGATCGTCGGAGCAGATATAGAGGGCGATCGGTTGTTCGACGACCTCGACTACACGATGCCCATCGCCGTCGTCATCGGCAGTGAAGGAACGGGTATTCGTCGGCTGGTGAAGGAGAAATGTGATTTCTTGGTCAAGATACCCATGCTTGGAAAAGTTCGTTCCTTGAACGCCTCTGTCGCGGGTGCACTCATTCTGTATGAGGTTGTGCGTAAACGGACACACCACGATTAACGCGCTCTGCCTCTCTTCCCTCTCTTCTTCCGGTAAATTCTGCCCCTGAATTTCTGATCTGTCTCCACACGCTTTGCGCGTTGAGTTCCGATAAGGCTTTTCTGGACTGACTGGCGAGGCTGAACATTCTTCTTCTGTCGAAAATCGACCTGTTTCATCCTTTGCTTTCCCGTTCCTTCCGCTCTAATCGATAGCGCTTCATCTTGTTGTAGAGGTGACTCCGCTGGATGCCAAGACGTTCCGCGGTCTTGCTGATGTTCCAACCGTGATTCTCCAGTTGTTTACTGATGAAGGCACGCTCCGCATTCTCTTTAAACTCTTGGAATGTGACCGTTGTGTTGAGGATATCTTCGAACTCGCTTTTGATCGGTGTTGTCTGAAGCTCGATGTCTTCGACCTCAATAACCGTGCCGACCGTCATGATGACTAATCGTTCGACGATGTTGCGCAATTCTCGTACGTTTCCGGGCCAGTCCATCGACTTCAGTATCTGCAGAGCCCGATCAGTAATCGTCTTCCTCCCGATGCCATCCCGATTACAAATCTCCTCCGCGAAGGAGTTAGCAAGAATCAGGATATCGTCTCGCCGTTCTCGGAGAGGTGGAACGTGGATCGGGATGACATTGAGCCGATGATAGAGGTCCTCCCGAAAATTTCCTTTTTTGATCTCATCGGGGAGATTCTTGTTTGTCGCAGCAATCACCCGCACATCGACGGGAATTTGTCTCGTTCCTCCGACCCGGTCGATTTTTCCTTCCTCGAGGGCGCGCAGCACCTTCGCCTGCGCTGGGAGACTCATGTCGCCGACCTCGTCAAGGAAAACCGTGCCTCCAATCGCCTGTTCGAATTTGCCGACCCGTCGAGCCGTGGCTCCGGTGAACGCTCCCTTCTCATGACCGAAAAGCTCTGACTCGATCAACTCCGACGGGATGGCAGCACAGTTCACGTCAATCATGGGCATATCGCTTCGCCTGCTGGAGCGATGGAGGGCTTTAGCGACGAGTTCTTTGCCCGTGCCGTTCTCCCCGGAAATGAGGACCCGTGCGTCGGTCGGTGCTACCCGCTCGATGATACGTAAAATCTCTTTGACTTTTGGACTACCTCCGAGGATCACCTGCCGACCCTCGATTTGCTCCCGCATCTGCTGATACCGAATCCGTAGATTTCGCTGCTCAATCGCATTCCGTACAGTCACCAGCACCTTGTCGCGGTCCAACGGTTTCGACAAGAAATCGTACGCTCCCAGCTTCGTCGCCTCGACGGCATTCTCGATCGTCCCGTGACCTGATATGATGATCACCGGAATTTCCGGATGCGTATCCTTCAAACGGTGAAGCACCTCCATTCCGTCCATCCCAGGCATCTTGATATCGAGCAGAATGACGTCAAAGCTATTCTTTTCCACGTTCGCAAGCGCCTTAACACCATTCTCCGCGAACACGACATCGTAGTGCTCATACTCGAGAATCATCTTCAATGAATCACGAACACTCTTTTCATCGTCAACCACAAGGATCGAATTCATAACTCACCTATTCCGAAACCGGCTGTTCTGCCAAACGTGTACGGAGATACGCGGACGGCAGCACGGTGGGATCCTCCCCCAGCGACCTCCCGAAGAGTCGTCCCTGCTCATTTGCCCGCTGATCCCTCCAATCACTATGACCACCGACGATAAAGACGCCTTCCCCCCACTCGATGAAAGAGCCCGCCAAGGACGCCGACGCAGAAGACCGGAGCGCGTAGGTGATAAACGCCGAGCCAAAGAAATGCTGCAATTTGTCTTTGTCGTCTCCCCCTCCTGCATCCTCTCCATAATACAGGCGGGAAGGGAGATTTTCCCATCGTTCCCGAAACGAGCTGTCCGATTCCCCGGTCAGCGGCAGGAAGAGCGACCCGAGCAGTGGAATCTTCACGCCGACGCGCCGATGATCCATCGTCGCAAAGACTGTGATCAGAAGTGCATCGTGGATGTTGTAATCGACGAGCTGAACAGCCTTTTGAAAGATCGCATCGATTGCGACCGGATCACCGTAATAACGCCGGATCTCGATGAACCGTCCATCGCGAATGTACCGCTTCAGTTCAATCTCGTCCTTCACGACCTGGGGCAAGAAGAGCCTTCCGACGAACCGGAAGATCGAAAATCGCGGCCCGCCCGCAGGTTCATAATCAAGAGGGGGCGCAGCAGACTTTCCCTGTGCCAGGGCGAGAGTGGTTAAGCAGACCCATATGACGAGGCCGTTTCGACTTCGACGACCCAAGCCTTCCCATTTCGACACCACTTTTTCCCCCAGATTCTGAGAATGTCCCCCGGGATTTCATACCTGGAGCACTCCCGGATTGAATCGTGGGATATCAGGATTGTGAGAAGCCATACTGATTCCGAGCGAAACGATCTGTCTGGTCTCCGCAGGATCAACGATGCCATCCACCCAGAGTCGAGCGGCGCCAAACAGAGGATCCATTTCCCTTTCATAGCGCTCCTGGATCTCTTTGAGCAACTCCTTCTGTTGTGCGTCGGAGATATGTTCTCCCCCCTTTTTCATCTGCTGAACCTTGATGCTCAGCAGCGTGTTGCTCGCTTGTTCGCCTCCCATCACGCTGATTCGGGCGGTTGGCCAAGAGAAGATGAGGCGTGGATCATACGCCCTCCCGCACATCGCGTAGTTGCCCGCGCCGAAGCTATTCCCGACAATAAACGTGAATTTTGGGACCACGCTATTAGCCACCGCATTCACCATCTTCGCACCGTCCTTGATGATGCCGCCGTGCTCCGCGCGAGTCCCGACCATGAAGCCTGTCACGTCCTGAAAAAATACGAGAGGGATCATCTTCTGGTTACAGTTCATGATAAATCGGCATGCCTTGTCTGCGCTGTCGCTGTAGAGGACGCCTCCGATCTGCATCTCCCCCTTCTTCGTTTTGACTATCAGACGCTGATTCGCGACGATCCCCACAGACCAGCCATCGATTCGTGCGTATGCAGTGATCACCGTTTTGCCGTATCCCGCCTTGTACTCATCGATTTCGGAATCGTCAACGAGTCGCGCAAGCACCTGGTACATGTCGAACGGTTTGGAGTGATCCGCTGGGAGAAGCCCATAGATCTCCTTGGGATTAAATCTCGGAGGCTTCGGAGTCTGTCGATCCAACTCAAGCCTCGTTTTCTTCCCAAGTTTGCCGATGATGCTCCGGATCGTCTGCAGGCACTCATCATCATTCTTCATCTTATAGTCCGTTACGCCGCTGATCTCGCACTGAACTCCCGCGCCTC
The DNA here is from genome assembly GCA_036478305.1 of Bacteroidota bacterium. Taxonomy (GTDB): domain Bacteria; phylum Bacteroidota; class Ignavibacteria; order UBA10030; family JAZGDE01; genus JAZGDE01. The sequence continues at coordinate 6,220 of JAZGDX010000043.1, read as the reverse complement.
CGAGAGATTCAGCGTCTGATTTTTCGCCGATCGCTGCTTCCACCAGATACGGGCCAGCAAGAAATACGCTGCCCGTCTTCTCGACGATCATGGCTTCGTCACTCATGATCGGAAGGTAGGCACCGCCAGCCACGCAGGGACCCATGATCGCAGCAATCTGGGTGATCCCCAGGGCCGACATCACGGCAGTGTTTCGAAAAATGCGGCCAAAATGGTCCTTGTCCGGAAAGATCTCGCTTTGAAGAGGTAAGAACACACCCGCAGAATCCACGAGATACACGATCGGAAGTCGGTTCTCGATCGCAATTTCCTGAGCTCGAAGATTTTTCTTGCATGTGATAGGAAACCAGGCACCCGCTTTTACGGTGGCGTCGTTAGCGACGATGACCACGTCCCGACCCTGGACCTCTCCCACTCCGAACACCGTCCCACTCGACGGTGCTCCCCCATACTCGTCATACATTTCGTAGCCTGCAAACAGTCCGATCTCAAGAAACTCGCTGCCGGAGTCAATAAGCTTTCCGATACGCTCCCGGGCGGACAGTTTTCCCCGCTTCCGGAGCTTCTCCATCGCCTCCTTCCCTCCGCCCAGCTTTACAACATCAGCCCTTGCCTTGAGAATCCTCAGGAGGTTCTTGAAAATGTCCTCGTTCTTACCGTATGTCAAATCCTTCTCGACGTCGCTTCCGATTCGTGCCATAGTTCGTGCGTCTCAATCGTATGTGAGAACGTCTGATTCCTGCGGAAACTGAGAGTTCTTGCGTCGCTCTATCCTCGCGAGAAGCGCCTTCGCCGTTCTCTCACCCGGATACGAAGCGAGAACTTCAAGTACGTTTCGCTCGGCAGCCGGTAAATCCCGGTTATTGTAGTATGCAGTAGCAAGATTCAGATAAATGGATGCTGTCGGGGTTGTCTCGTTGTGCGGAAGTCCGCGTCTTCGGTGGTCGAGTGCTTGCTCATAGTAGCTAATGGCTTCGTCGAATTTCCCCGTTCTGTTCAATACATCACCGAGCGTGGATAAATATTGATCCGTTTGATCTTTCGCTAGCTCGACGCACCGCTCGAGCAACGATACAACGCGATCCATCGTCGATGGGTAAAGGAAAGATACCCCGGGAGACTCACGCCGGTACAGCAGCATGGCGAGCTCGAAAAGCACTTCCTCATCGTCCGGCTTGAGTCTGACGAGTTTTTCGATGAATTGAGTCTGGAGGCCAACGAGGTCCAGACTCTTCGCTGACTGATATGCCATGTTCAGTGTTTCGGCATTCTTTGGGTCCAGGGCATGCGCCTGAGAAAAAGCGGCAAGTGCCAGTTGATTGCTCGGTCTAAGGTACGATACATGAAATCTGCCCATGTTGTAGTATTGTTCGGACTGGAGTGGGTAGATAGCATCGTACTCGGTCAGCAAGAGGTCCCTTCCGAGAAAGGAGAGTCGTTCGTCAAAACGCTTCAAGAGAAAAACTTGCGAGTCCTCATAGAACGCCAGTGGGGCAAGGAATTCCAGAACCGGATTAATTTCCGAATTCACTTGGCCTGTTCCTGCCGCGGCATCGACGTTCCAATGGGAGATCGCTTGTAGTGAGAGGAACGTTGGGACATCAGAGATGTGAATCCGCTCAAAATCCCGACGAACAGATGGAATCGAGAACGTTCGCTGCATTTGTTCAAAGTCAACGCTGATCAGATCGTTCGCTCCGATAAGGAGAACGTCCATAGAAGAAGCAGTCCATACTGAAACATACGGAAACGCACGCGCATACGTTCGGAGGACAAGTTGGAAGATCTGATCGGACATTTCGTATAGGTGAAACCACTGCACCATCAAGCCGTCATCCGAAAGACGCGACCTGCAGAGCTCAAAGTACTCGATCGAGAACAGGTTACCTATCCCTGCAATCCAAGGGTTCGAAGGTTCGCTGATTATCAGGTCGTATGATCGCGGCACTTCCTTGAGGTAGGAGAGGGCATCTTCGATGAAAATAGTTGTCCGAGGATCCACCATGAAAGAGTCACTCTCTTCTGAGAAGAGCAACGATGCGTTAATCACCTCCGGAGATATTTCCACGACGTCGAGCTTTTTGATTTGGTGCTGGAGGACGGAACCCGCGGTGATACCACTCCCCACACCGATGACGAGGACGGTATCGTTCTGAGGCGCTAGCATCATACCTACCTGACCCAACAGGACTTGGGTGACGAGGTCACCCTCTGAGCTCGCATCGGGTTTTCCGTTGATCAGCAGGGTTTTTTGCCGCCCTCCGGACCTCCCCGGCACATCCAGCACTGTGACGTTGGCGTATACGCCCTCTTTATGGAAGAGAACTTTCCGATCCTCAAATTGGGCGAGGAAATCACCGTAGGTGCGTGGTGATCGATCCTGCATTTCCCTGAAAACCCCAGCTGTCGTCACTTTCACATTCCACGGCCCAACGAAGACCTTGTATCCAACGAAGAGGACGCCAAAGATCACCGCAAGGCCAAATTGCGTCCTCCGTCTCGTCTGCGGCTCGGAGAAGAACACGAAAATCCCGAGGAGGGCGTTCATGACAATCCCAAGTTCAATCGAGCCCTGGACTCCAAATGCCGGAATCAAAAGCAATCCAGTGCAGAGGGCTCCGAGAACAGCACCGACTGTGTTCACAGCGAAGGTCCCGCCGACGGATCGGCCGAGGATCCGCACGTCCGTGCTCGCAATTCGACTGACGATCGGGAGACTGAAACCCGAGAGGAGGGTCGGCACGAGCATGATCAGAAAAGTCATTGCCATTTCAACCGTCAGGAACACCGGAAACGCCTCCGGCGTCTTCGAAAATAAGTCAGCAATCTTCCAGACGAAGTATGGCAATCGCTCATACAGCGGTAAGCTCATGAGCATCGAAACCGCAATGCCAAGCTGGAATAATCCCAACGTCAAGAAGAGATTCTTGATGCGGTGGATCACCAACGAGCAGAGCCAGCTCCCGAGCGCGATGCCGCCGATGAACGCAACCAGCATTAGCGAGAAGGAGTACGTCGAGGAACCGAAGATGTTGATCAGCAGGCGTGTCCAGGTCAATTCATACAGCATAACCACAAAGCCCGAAACCCCTGCCACGACCAAACCGACCACGATCATCCGACGAGGGAAGATCGTCAGTTCCGTGCCAGCGGTAGGGACAGACGCAGGTTGCGGCGATACCTCCTCCTTCGGTTTCGCCGCGGAAGAGAGGGCAACCGCCACCACACCGATCAATACGTTGAAAACTGCAGTCGAAAGAAGTGTGATATCCAAACCGATAATCCGTATCAGAAAAAACCCTGCAAGGGCAGTGCCGAGGACCGCGCCGAAGCTGTTGATGAAGTAAAGCATTGCCACATCACGGCCGGCCCCGGAAAGGGAATCCCCCAAAAAGCGGACAAGAATGGGCAGCGTTCCACCCATAAGAAATGTGGGGACGATTAGCGTCAGAAAACTGAACACAAATTTCAGGATGAGCAGAACCGGGTGTCCGGGAAACGCTCCAGCGGATTGTGCAATCAGAAAGTAGGAAGACTCCAGAGCGTCAAGGAGATACAGGTAGAAGACTCCATACGTCCCGATTCCGATCTCGAGAATCCCATACAGTTGGAGGCGATCAGACAACTTGTCGGCTTTTCTCCCCCACACGTAATACCCGGCGGCGAGGCCTCCCATAAAGGTCGCAAGCACCATCATCTGGGCATAGGTCGTACTCCCGATGAACAGGGAGAGATATTTGAACCAGACGACTTCGTAGATCAAGCCGCACATTCCGGATAATGCAAAGAGGAAAATTACAAGCGGGACGACAGTCGATTTGCGCATGGAAGAATGGAAATTAATTCAGCTGGATATGTTTCTATCTAAGGATGATTCGGGCTATCACCATCTTTTGAACTTCCGAAGTGCCTTCCCCGATCGTCATCAATTTCACGTCACGGTAGAATTTCTCCACTGGAAACTCCTTAATGTAACCGTAGCCGCCGTGGATCTGGACGGCCTCGTTAGCCGCTTTGACAGCGATCTCACTCGTAAAATACTTTGCGATCGAAGCGGCAAGGGTAACGTCTTTGCCCTGCTGCTTGAGAGAAGCCGCTTTGAACGTAAGTAGCCGAGCAGCATCGATGTCGACTGCCATGTCTGCAACCTTCCACTGGATCGCCTGGAATCTCGAGAGCGTCTTGCCGAATTGTTGTCGCTCCTTTGCGTACTTTACGCTTGCCTCAAGGCATGCCTGTGCAATGCCGAGAGACTGAGCCGCTATGCCGATCCGCCCCCCATCCAGGACATCAAGCGCCTGTTTGAATCCCTGGCAGTCTTCACCGATCAGATTCTCACCTGGAATACGAACATTGTCGAAAATAATTGAGGCGGTATCGCTTGCGCGCATCCCGAGCTTGTTCTCCTTCTTGCCGACCGAAAGACCCTCCATCCCTTTTTCCAGGATAAAAGCAGATATGCCATTTTTTCCCTTGGCTTTGTCCGTCAGTGCCATGACGACGTAGATGTCGGCCACAGAGCCAAGCGTTATGAACACCTTGCCCCCATTCAGGATCCAGCCATCATCCTGGGGGACGGCGAAGCTTTGCATAGCGCCTGCATCACTGCCCGACGACTGCTCGGTGAGCGCCCATGCGCCCAGTTTTTTGCCCCGGGCAAGGTCCGAGACATATTTCTGTTTTTGCTGCTCGTTTCCGAAAGAGTAGATATGGTTGATGCAGAGCCCGTTATGTGCACCAACACTGAGCGCGATCGAAGGATCCACCTTCGCGAGCTCCTCGAGGATGAGCACGAGATCCAGATAGCTGAGCCCTGCACCTCCGAGTTGTTCGGGAATAACGATCCCCAACAATCCGAGTCCTGCCATTTTCCTGAATATTTCCGCGGGAAATTCCTGGGATTCATCGTACTTCATCACGTGAGGCTTCATTTCCTTCTCGGCGAAATTGCGAGCCATTTCCTGGATCATTCTCTGGCTCTCCGAGAGCTCGAAATTCATTTCAGTATCTGTTGTCAGGAACTCTGACATGGTACGCCATCCTGTAAATTATCTCTGAAATTCTTGAAGAAGCTCCTCCACGACATCGTACGGGGTCAACTGGTGCTCGATGACCCGGCGAACTTGTTGTCTCATTCGTTCTCTTCTCCGCTCATTCCAAAAATCGACACGGAGTTTTTCTGCGACCAACCCACGAATACGATCCGCCACCCGTCGAGCACGTTTCTCGCGCAAACGTCCGGTTTCTTCCTGGTAGTGGCGGTGGCGGTCGATCATCGCCGTGAGCTCGTCGATACCCTTTCCCTCGCTTGCAACCGCTTTGATGATATCGGGATTCCATCCATCTTCTTGAGATTTGAAATGGAGAATTGTCTTGATGGCTGTGACCGCTTGGTCGGATCCCGCTCGATCGGATTTGTTCATCACAAAGACATCAGCGATCTCCATCAGGCCGGCCTTCATAGCTTGGATTGAGTCGCCAGACTCCGGCACCAACACTACTACTGTAGTGTCGGCGGCAGCCGCTATGTCCAACTCCGATTGTCCGACTCCGACGGTTTCCAACAGGATAATCTCATTCCCGGCCGCGTCGAGGACGTCAGCGGCGTCCGCTGCTTTTCGGCTCAATCCGCCCTTGCTTCCACGCGATGCCATGCTGCGGACAAATACACCTTCGTCGAGTTCAACATCGGTCATCCTGATCCGGTCCCCCAGCATTGCTCCGCCAGTAAACGGACTCGTCGGATCGACAGCGATGATCCCCACACGAAGACCGTTCTGTCGATACTGGCGAGCAAGTTTGTTCGCAATGCTGCTTTTCCCGGCGCCCGGAGGTCCCGTAAGGCCAATTCGGTACGCCTTGCCTGTATGGCGATGGATCGACTGAAGAATTTCTTTCGCCAACGAAGTTTCCTTTTCTACCGCGGTGATTGCCCGAGTCGTAGTCAACCTGTCCCCGCTCAGCAATTTTTCAAGGAATTCCTTGTCCACTGAGTGCCTGATCATTGCCAGCTAACCAAACGGTCTCGCTGTTAGATTATCTCTTCTGAGAGAAAAATGCAACTGTTCTTCGAAATCCGTCATCGATGCTCATTTCCGGAGACCAACCGAGCATCGAACGGATTTTCTGATAACTTAAGACGCTTCTGAGCTGTTCCCCCTTCTTCGGTGGCCCATGTTTTTCAGCACAACTCGCGTTCGTGAGTGATTTCAACTTCTGG
>JAZGDX010000042.1:0-3435 GCA_036478305.1 Bacteroidota bacterium | reverse complement strand
CCGGGTAACATTTTCGCCGAATTCACGGGCCTGCCGCCACCATAACATAACTTAATGCTAACGGTCCCTCGAAAGTGGTTTTCTCTTGAGGAAATCGATATCTTTAGACAAGATCTCAGCATGAGCGTGAAACAATGAACGAACTGTCTACGAATCACCGGGATGTGCGGGGCAAGCTGGTCGCGATCGAGGGCCTTGATGGTTCAGGTAAATCGACCCAGATATATCTCGTCAAGCGGTGGCTGGAGCTCGAAGGCTACATGGTCTTCCATACTGAATGGAATTCCTCACTCATCGTGAAGGATGCGACGAAGAAAGGCAAGAAACGGAATCTTCTCACCCCTACAACGTTCTGCCTGATCCACTGCACTGATTTCGCTGACCGGTACGAGCGGCAGATTCTCCCGCTGCTCCAAACAGGTTACATCGTTCTTGCTGACCGATACATCTACACTGCGTTCGCACGTGATGCAGTTCGGGGAGTGGACCGGGAATGGGTGCAGAGTCTGTATAACTATGCCCGCCCTCCTGACATCACATTCTTTCTTGATGTTCCACTGAAAACTGCCCTGAGCCGAATCCTCGATGCCCGACCCCAGCTTAAATACCACGAGGCAGGCATGGATATGGGATACAGTACAGACCCCTACGAGAGTTTTCGTATCTTTCAAGGTCATGTTTATTCAGAGTATCTCAGGATGGTAAACGAGTTTGGATTTATTAGCATCGACGGGACGAAACCCGTTGATGAGCAACAACAGGTCATGAGACAGATCATTGAAGAGCGCATAGACTTGCCAGCGTACCGATGGAAAATCCGACAGTGAATGTTAAACGGTTCTACGGGAAAGGCCTTCCCGGACTTGAGCTGTCGCAGCTCGGAGGCAAACTGATCGTCATCGAAGGAGCAGATGGTTCCGGTCGTTCGACCCAGATCGAACTTCTCAAAACCTGGCTTGAACGTCGTGGGTACCCGACAGTTGACGTTGGCCTCAAACGATCGAACCTCGTAGGGAAAGAACTTGCAGCGGCGCAGCAAGGGAACATGCTCGGTCATATCACTCTGAGCTTGTTTTACGCGACGGACTTCGCTGACCAGCTGGAAAATCAAATCATCCCTGCACTTCGAGCGGGTTTCGTCGTCCTTGCAGATCGATACATCTATACATTGATTGCGCGGGATATTGTGCGTGGTGCCGATGTGCAGTGGGTGCGCGAGTTGTACAGCATCGCATTGATTCCTGACATCGTCTTCTATTTGCGCGTGAGTCCCCAAATCCTCATCGAGCGGAATCTCCAGAAGAAGTCGCAGCTCGACTACTGGGAGTCCGGTATGGATATCGGGTTCTCTCGCGACATGTTTGAGAGCTTTAAGAAATATCAGCGACTCATGGAGCGACAGTTCCAACTCGTACAGAAAGAGTTTGGATTTGAGGTCGTCAACGGTTCGCGAAGACCGCGGGCAATTTTTCAGGAAATTCAGTCAAAAGTGGAACTTATCCTCAACGGAGATAAACAACTGATTGAGCAGAGAGGGGCGACAGCGGAACATGAACCACCAGCTTGAAGCACGGGCGCCTGACAAAATTCTTCCAAGCGAGAAGAAACCCCCACGTTCTGACCAGGCAAAACCAAACAAGAGGAATCGAGTAACCGGCGAACAGGACGATAGGAACGCGCGCTTGCAGAAGGAACTGAGCGGCCGTCTCCGCCGTCTCCGAAATACGACGAAGGACATCACGAGGATATATCTGTCCAAAGTCGAAAGCGAAATCATAAGCCTGATCGAGTCAGTCGAAAGCGGAGGCGGCAAGAAGAAAAAACGGTGGAAGAGTGGTGTGCTCGAAAAATTGAACGATGCACTCGATGATCTCAACATCAAGCCGGAGAAGGGAAGACGAAAAGACCTCAAGAAAATCGAACTCGTATTGAGCTCAATATCCGGCCTCTTGTCCAGGAAGAAGTGATGCGTTGACACGCCCTTCTGAGTTGGCGATGAAGACTGTCAGGAGTTATACAATTTCGACCGGGGTATCTCCTCATCCTCTTATCGAGATACTCGAGAAGCGTTGGAATCGGTTCCGGAAGGAACTCAAGAAAGCGCAGAAGAGCTATTCGGAAAGGTCCGTGCATGATGTGCGTGTTGCCAGCCGCCGGCTGCTCTCAGCTCTCGATGTCATCGAAAGCTGGACGCAGGTTAAGAAAATCAAAACCGCCAGAAAGGAACTCAAACAGATATTGAAAACGTTCTCCTCTGTTCGAGATGCACACGTGCAGCAGATCGTCCTGAGAGATCTCGCTCGATCAACCCCCGCGGTGAGACGGTTGATTGATCATCTGCAGACGCAGGAGAAGAAGCGGATTCGCAGATCGGTAAAGCGCATTCGTTCCCTCAAGCCGACAGCCACAAGGAAACTGATGAAGGGCATCAGGCAGTGGAGTGGGCTGATCGCCTTCGCCGGAGCAGCTAATCTCAACGGTAATCTCGCGGCACTGGCAAGGCGGTCGCTGGCTGCTCAGTTCATCAAGGTCGGAGCACTCTGTCGAGCAGTCAACCGCCGCGATGTGCAGACTCTCCACCAAATGCGAATTGCATTCAAGAAGTATCGCTATACGGCCGAGTTTCTCCGGCCGTTTCTGCCCAGGGGGGCAGATCAATTGTTGAAGCGCATGCATGATTATCAGACGGTGCTCGGAGATATCCACGATCTTGAAGTCCTCATCGCCACGACGCGTGAGTTTGCGGGTAAACTGAGACGATCTGCTCCGAAGACCGTACGGCTCGGCTCGACTCTCCGCCTGCTCAGCCAGAGGAAACGGGAACTTGTCTCAGACGCGATCCGACGGAAAGATGAAATTCACCAGCTCTGGCCGTTCGAAAAACCAGCTTCACCCGCTGAGACAGTTCAACCGCTTCCCAAGGAGGTTCAGTAATGGAATTGTACGTACTGCGGCACGGTATCGCAAACGACCCTACGGGCCTGTACATCGGTAAAGACTGGGAGCGTCCGCTTACACCGAAGGGTATGAAAAAAATGAGAAAAGAGTGCAGGGGGATGCGAGAGCTGCAATTGGAATTTGACCTCATACTCACGAGCCCGCTCGTGCGCGCGCGACAGACTGCAGAAGCCCTTGCAAAGGAGTTCGATGCGCAGGACAAGCTGGAAGATTGTGAACACCTCAGTACAAGTGGAGACCATGACCTCCTCGTGAAGAAGCTTCAGTCCTATCCGCAGGATTATCGCATTATCCTTGTAGGCCACGAGCCGGATTTGAGCACGTTCATCGCAGCAACTGCGATCGGAAACGACGACGCATCGATCAACTTGCGAAAAGGAGGTCTGTGCAAACTCGTCATTGATAATCCAACCCAGGGTTTTCACGGTACTCTGGAGTGGCTACTAACGCCAAGCCAACTGTTGCTGATGCGTTGAA
>JAZGDX010000041.1:0-2634 GCA_036478305.1 Bacteroidota bacterium | reverse complement strand
ACGGAGCTGTGAGCCGAGAAGTTGCAGAGGCGATGGCCGCCGGTGTGAAACGAGCAGCTCGTACCGACCTTGGGATTTCAACCACAGGGATTGCCGGACCGACAGGCGGGACGCCGGAAAAACCTGTCGGGCTTGTATGGATTGGCTACGCAGACGAGAGGGAGAGCATCGCACTTCGTTTTCATTTTGGCGACGACCGCAGACGCGTTAAAGAACGAGCTACGCAGGCTGCACTGGAATTGGTGCGAAGAAAATTACTGAAGATAACGTAGACCCAAGAGCCCAAACGCGGGACGTACTTTCCTGTCCTGTAAAGGAAACTACAGAGATCACAGAGACTCTGAGATCTCCGTGTCCTCCCCGCCTGACCGCCAATCAGCCTCTACTCGGCGGGCAGGTGTGGTTCATGTAACACTCCTAAGGCCAGAAGGGTCGTATGCCTAAAATCCGCACATTCATTGCCATCGACACCCCTGAACCGATCAAGGACGAGATTGTCGAGGTCCAGACGGCTCTCAAAGAAACTCAAGCAGACGTTCGGTGGGATAACAGGGACAAATTTCACATCACCGTCAAATTCCTTGGAGGCGTTGAGGAGTCGATTCTGGGCGAAATCGTACAGAAACTCTCAGCGGCGGTCACACAGTACAGTTACCTCGGGCTAGCCTACAAAGGGCTGGGCTGTTTCCCGAACTTCCGCAATCCGAGAGTGATATGGATCGGATGTGAAAACGAGGACGGCACGCTGGAACGAGTGTTTCAAACCATCGAGGATATCGTAGCACCCTATGGCTTTGAGAAAGAAACCCGCCGATTCCATCCACACATTACCCTCGGAAGAGTAAGAAGCCCGAAGCGAAAACAGGAATTGATCCAAATCATGCACAAGATCACGTTTGGCCCAAAAGCTTCTCAGTGCCGCGAGCTCCTCGTCATGAAGTCCGATCTGAGGCCGACGGGATCAGTCTACACGGTGCTTCACCATATACCCCTAGAACAGCGTTGACGCTGGGTTTCCGCAACCGGCCTCCTTTGGACCTTCTCATGGACTTCATCCGTCCAAAATAGGTCAGGCGCGACCTTCTCCACAGAGAGAGCGTCGCGGGAAGGTCTTGCAGAAACTCCACACAGCAAGCGGAGGACTCCTGTTACCTCTAAGGTTTGAACCGGGCGGACCCTCGTCTAAGAGAAATCAAGGCTTGCCAATCTTGCGCGCTCATCGTATATTTCGATATCCCGGTCCAGGTTCTGCACCCCCTCGCTTGTTTCTCCGCTGGTCAAAATTCAGCATCATGGGACCGATCTCCAAAACAGCACTATTTACAGTGATCGCACCTGTTTCAGTTACTGTCGTCATTCCCTCTCTCTTGTTGCCATCAGGAGCTGAAATGTTTTCAGACGACATCTGGAGCTTCAGATTGTCCGGATTTATTGCCATAGCCAGTGGCGTTGTGTTCTATCTCAGATGTGCATGGGATTTCGCAACCACCGGTAAGGGAACACCAGCACCCATAGATCCCCCAAAGACGCTCATTTCAGGAGGATTGTACCGGATTGTAAGGAATCCTATGTATGTCGGGATCGTTCTCATACTCATCGGTGAGAGTATCGTGTTCGAATCGTGGACGCTCGTTCAATTCACGTTTCTTATGTGGTTGATATTTCACCTGTTTGTTGTTCTTTATGAAGAGCCATACTTGAAGAGGAATTTTGGAGTACCATACGAAGAATATTGCCAGACTGTGCGGAGATGGATTCCGCGATTAAACCGTTTCAGAGGAGGTTGAGATGCGAACCGCAATCATCATCGCCGCGTTCGGATTGGTGGCCCTCATCGGCGGTTGTGTGCGATCACTGCACCCCTTGTTCAACGAGGAGGATCTGGTCTTCGAACCTTCTCTCGTGGGGACCTGGAGTGAGGAATACGATGAGGACACCTGGACTTTTCAAAAGTCGGGAGAGAATGCGTACGACCTGATCGTCACGGAAGGTGGGTTGCCGGCCGGATTTGATGCGAAGCTAGGAAGACTGGGATCGTACCTGTTCCTGGACCTCTATCCTCAAGAGCCGGATATCAAAAACGACTTCTACAAGTTTCACTTGATACCCGCGCATACGTTCTCGAGAGTATGGTTAGAGAAGGATTCCCTGCATCTCTCGATGCTTGACAATGATTGGTTGAAAGATATGATCGATCAAGGAGAACTGAATATCGAGCACGAACTCCTGGATGGTGGAATAGTCCTCACAACCGCCACTGACATTTTGCAGGAATTCGTCGTGAAATATGCTGAGGACGACAGGGCGTTTCCCGTACCAGGAAAGCTCCTCCGGCAAGATTGAGAATGGTCGGATGGAGAACCTTCGCGGAGACCACCCGCTGACAGACTACCGGCAACTCCTTTGTTATCCGTTAAGGTAAACTCAAAGGATCAGAAGCGTTGGCAGCACCTAAGCCGCCATCAAAGACCAGTAATGTTGTCTGGGGAGTACTCACGATCGCCATTGGCCTGTTCGTTGTGTTGGTCTCCGCGGATGTGATCCCTGTCGATAAATCTTCGTTCAATGCCCCTCGCTGGGTTGTCGGAGTGGCTGATTTAATCTTCGTGCTGCTTGGGGTGATGGTAGTTTTTG
>JAZGDX010000040.1:0-4996 GCA_036478305.1 Bacteroidota bacterium | reverse complement strand
GTCCGCAGTTTCTTCTCGATCGCGTGCTGCTCCTCGCTGCAGCACATTCCCTGCACGAAGAACGTTGATGATTTTGTCCCGGAGCGAGTTTTCCGATCGTGCATTGACTCACTTCCTCCGGCCATATTCCTCAACATGGCGGTTCGCGACGCGGATCAGGTCTTCGACATGTTCATCATCGAGCGAGTAATATGCCATTTTGCCGTCCCGGCGGTGCTTGACGAGGCGGAGGCTCTTGAGCAACCGGATTTGGTGGGAGATTGCCGACTCGGAAATGCCGAGCAGTGCAGCTATGTCGCAGACGCAGAGCTCCTCCCTGGCGAGCGCCAGCACGACCTTGAGTCTTGTAGGATCGGCGAGTATCTTGAATATCTCAGCTAAACCAAAGATTGAACCGCTATCCTGAATTGCTCTGCGGGCTGCCTTTACTCTGGCTGCGTGGACATAGGTGATCTCGCAAGTTCCGTTCTTCCGGGACATCATGCGCTCCGATATGTTAACGATTGAGCAATTGTTCAGATGAAGATAGCAAACCTACACGTCTTTGTCAAGGGGAGGGGAAAATTGGCCTCGAAAATGCCGATCGGCAGGTTCGGCGGGAGGATCCTATCCGCCGATCTACGAACCGATGTGCCGGTTTCGGTGTCCGTTGACGGTCTTTGCAGTAGTTGTCGCTATTTATAGCAGTAGCTAGCTCTCCCCGTGCACAAACTTTCGGGGGAACTTCGTTAATCAGAGAACGCCAGATACCCCATCAGGATCAGGTTGACGATCGGGATCAGCATCAATATTCCGAGCCAGCTTGCTTTGCCGCGCGCCTCAGCAATTCCCATCCAAAGCAGCACGCCGATCACGATATTGACAAGCGGAATCAAAAAAAGAACAATCCACCAGATGGGTTTCTGGGCGATCTTGAGCATGAGCACGATGTTCGCAATGGGAATCCATGCCATCCACCCGTTTTCGGTGTTGGTCTTCCGCGCTATGATCTGAAGGCTGTATGCAACGTATGCAAACAAGACTAGAGGAATAAGAAGCGTTAGAATGCCGACTTCGTCGTTCATGGCTTTGCCCTTTCCGCTTGTGACTTGTGGTGGCGCGAGTTACGGGGCGCCTCGTCTGATACCCCGCTCCCGAGATCACGCATTGACTTCTCGCATTGTGCTTCGATGGGGAGAGGTAGCTTACTTCAACGTCACGTAGTAGAATTTGTTCGGCTCGAAGCAAACAACGTAACGTTTGTTGTCATCGGAATCGAACGGACAGTGAATACCCAAAAGTAGGCCGATTTCTTCTTCAACGGAAAGATTGACACCTGTGTTGGAGTCTTTTGGGATTGCCACTTCCAAAACGTATGAAGAGTTCTGTCTGCTGTAGGAGGAAATTGGTTTTATTTTCGATGCGAGCTGCTCATTCTTCTGCGGCCACTCACGAACGTTTGAAGCATCGAACAATTCAACAGCGACCTCGACGGCACGGTCATCTTCCGGCGTGAAGCGGAGAAGATAGTTATCACGACCGACGAACCAGCCATCCGCATCTGCGTCGAGTTGAATCTTGCAGGGCAGCATACGGTCGGTTTCAAGGGCTAGATAGAGATTCGACTCGTCCCAATGTGTGTAGATTTGTGCGCTGACTCGTGAATCCCTGACTGTGGACAGAAGCTCCCATTCTCCAGGTTGAAGGATACCGTCGATCAACGGAGATCCGCGCGTGATCTCAGGCTTTGCGGGAAACAGCGGGTACGGATCTTCGCTGTCAATAAGTCCGTCGTTGTCGATGTCAGCATCGACGGGGCTGGGCATGAGCGTTGACGCACTGGAGGTTTCTCCCCATCCCTCAACGACCCAGTTCGAAAGCAGTACTTCCTCGAGATCCGTCAATCCGTCATCGTCGGTATCTCGTCTGGACGGGCTGCTGCCGAAACGCTTTTCATCGAGTGGGAGCTTCGGGTCGTCGTCGGGAATACCATCGCCGTCTCGGTCACCTGTGAACCCTATCGTGCCGTGTGTGAGGTCGAACCACCATGGGTCTTCCACCGTTCTCAGGATGTAGGCGTTACCGTCAAAATGCTCTCCGAATTTTGCGGCTGTGCCGATCGAGACAGAAAAGTGGTTGGACCAGTATTCCGGATATCCGCTGACGAGAAAAACATCATCAAGTTGGTGGTTGAACTCATGGACGAAAAGCCAGTTGTTTCCCGCGTTGTGGTTGGCTTTCGTTACCTCCCACCAGGAGATTCCGTATCCATATCCGGCTGTCACGCCGTTCGTGAAGGCACCCCCCCGGCCGGCCAACACGTAGCGCTTGAGTTCCGAATCGTAGATCCGCTCGCAGGCAAGGTAGAGAACGCCAGCGTAGTCATCGGCGTCTTTTCCCGCATCGGCCAAGTAAGTTTCCACATTTCCCCTACGCGGAGGATGCCACCAAAATCGGTCGTCAAAGAGGTCACCACGGTTCCACGGTACCGTAACCACTACGAAATCGACGTCAAGGAAAATATTCATATGTGAGTTCACCCAGTAGAAGCGCACGCCGTCTCGGATCTGAGTCTTGATGCGCTCGATTTCTTCCTTGGGCAATGGGGGCAGTGGCGGCCAATCGGATTGCCACTTCGTTTCATCGACGACATTCGCAAAGATGAGCACCGCCAACGGAAATCGCAAGTAATGTTTACCCCCCGTGGCTGCGGGCGAGATGAATGTGTACTGGTGTGGCTTTGCCTGCGTCGATGGAAGAGTGACAAGCGAGGGGGAGAACTGGTACCGGAAAACCATTGATGGTGGAAGATTGGGCAGCGTAAACTCGTGCTCCGTTCTTTCGGTCGCCTCTGATAAGGCCGATATCTTGTCTCTTTGCGTGAGCCGGAGCGTGCATCTCTTGGGTTGGAGAGTGGTCCAGGTGATTCTAGCACGACCAGGCTCCAGAAACGTCACGGTCGGTTTCGGGTCGTGTAAGAAGAGGTCTGTGACAACGAATCGACTACCGAGGTGATCAGCAATGATAATGCTCTCCCCGTCGGGTACAATTCCCCAAGGGTATATCCCTCCTATTGCACGTGCGGAAAACGTGCTGAGCAGCTGATCCACCGTGTTGTAGCGCCTCACCTCTTTCCCGACGGAAAGGTACAGATACCCCCCACCTGCGGCAATTCCCCTCCCCTCGCCCGCACCGTAGGAAAGCGATCTCCGCCACACAGCGCTGACGCCATCCCAAGCGAAGATTTCAATCGTTGGCTTGCCGCTGTTAACGATGTAAATGAGCGAATCGTCGACGGCAATTGCAGCAGGCTTGTCAAGGGCTATCCTGCCAAATTGCAGAAGATACTGAAGACTGTCGTCGAAGACTTGCACACGGTTGTTATTCCGGTCTACGACAAAGATCCTCTGTTGACTGCTCGAGACCGCCGCAGGTTCATCGAACTGTGCTTTTCCGTCTCCTTTCCCACCTACCGCCCCGACCCACTCTCCGTCACTTTTGAACAAGTGCACTCGGTGAAGGCCGATGTCGGATACTACTACGTTCCCGTTTGGGAGAACAGCGATACCCTGTGGCGCCTTCAACTGTCCGCGCTCGCGGGCTGGAGTTCCGATACGTCTCAGGTATTTCCCTTGCTGGTCGTAGACATGTACAGTGCCCATCTGGAGGCTGGGAACGAGCAGTTCACCGTCCCGACTCAGAGCAGCAAATGTGGTCCAGTGTAGAGGGGAAGCTGAGACGCCGTCCGCCGTTTTCGTAATTTCTATGTTGTCGAAGCAGATCGCTCCAGCAGATGTTTGCAGACCTACGTATCCGGCGCGATAGACCAGTGGAACGCCGGACTTGATGGATTGGCCATCAAGGTAGAGGGCATAGGTGTCATCTTCTCGGTTCACGTCGAGTCTGAGCCGGTGTATACTCGGGTCCTCGAGTAGCTGCACCTTCTGGACTGCTTCAGCGATATATTCACCTGCACGGAAATATCCGAACAGTACAGACTGCCCCTCCTCGAAACGCACCATCTGGGCAAAGTCCGTTGAGGTTGCGCTCGCCGACGAGAAAAAGAGGCCTACCCCCAATTTTCCATCCGTCAATTGGAACATAAGCTCGACCGAGAAGGACTCGTTCAGATAGAGGTCGAGGAGCGCTCCGCAGTCATACTCTTCTCTATTTCGCTGGCAGTACTTACCATTGGCGATCTGCCAGTTCCCTTTTGTCACATGCCAGACCGGAGAGCCGTCGGAACCATCGAGATAATCGGAAAAATCGTCCGAGAAGACAACCGTGACTTGTGCGTCTTGACCTTGTGGCAAAGCGGATGCCTTGCGGTCGAGACGAGACATCATCCGGCTTTGCGGGAAGGGCTGCTGTGATGCTGCGGTACTGCAGAGGAACACTATGCTCAGAAGGAGTAAACTCGCACCTTTCATACTATTTTCATTCTGCCGTTTCGAATGAACGCAAGTGCGGTAGAACGATAGTGGTTGACGCCGTCGAATTTCTGAGATGAGGGTTTTGGCATGGTGACAGAAACATGGCATGCTGTTGTTGCTCAAAAACACGGTTCGGGTTTAAACTGAGTTCTGTCCCGAGTTCCCCCCAATGTAGCGCGGGGTAGGCATTTTACATCTTGGGCTAAGGAGTCACGCCGGTCCGCTGCTCTGTGACTACGTCCAGAGGGACCCCGCTAAGAAAGAACCAATCCGATTACACCTCCGCCGACGGTACAGTAAAGAAAACTGTAGAGGAGGTTCATGTTCACAAACGTCCTGGGGTAGTTAATGTACAGCCTCACGGTGAGGAGCCAGGGAGCGATGAAGCCGAGCCAGATCAGGAAACCGAGGAAGAGTGCTCCTCCCGCACCGTCGAATGCAGGGACATTGGACACTGCAGAATAGAGCATGATGAAAACGAGTCCGAGAGCGCCGTTTTGGAGCAGATAGGTAATAGGGAGGTCTCTTCGCGCGCGTGCGCCCTTCGGACGCAGCCCTGGATTCGACTCGTATTCCGCCTTCGA
>JAZGDX010000004.1:0-6056 GCA_036478305.1 Bacteroidota bacterium | reverse complement strand
GAAAATTTCGTCTTCTGAAAGATCGACCGATTTCACCGGACGTTTAGACTCGTGTTGTGCAGCTCCAAAAGAGTACGGGAAAATAAGAGCCGAGAGAACAAGTACGAGAGCGCGTGTGAAGGTCATTCCGGAATCTCTTTCCTTGTTTGAGTTCAATACTATATCTAGTAGACTTAAACCTCACGACGTTCTGGAGTGTTCCCGCCGGGGATGCGATTGTTCCACATTCGCAGGGCAAGGTGACTTCCGGACATTGTTAATTAATTCGGAGCATTGCTCTTGGATCCACTGTGAAGAGACCGCCCGGAGGGAAAAAAGGTCGTCAGTACATCGTCAAGATGTGCGCGCCAATTGCCCCAACTGTGCCCCTCGTGAAATTCTTGATATCGCTCTACACGGTAGCCCCTCGATACGAGAGAGTCTCGCAGTGCTCCGTTCGATGCAAGGAAGCTGGGGAGATCGTAGGTGCCGACGTCGATGTAGAATCGAAGCGGCTTGACCGGACCAACTCGGAGAGTGTCTAGTAGCGAGTCGGGAGCGTAACCCGACTGACTTGCAACGAGCCCGAAGACCTCGGGGTTGCGAAATCCTACGTATATCGAACTGAATCCACCCGCTGAAGCCCCCATGATTGCGCGCCGGCCTGCATCGTCGATCGTTCGATAGACGGTGTCGATGTGCGCACGCAGTTCCTCCGCCATGAATATCCTGTGTTCGTTCATTCTTGAGCCTACGTATTCCTCGACGCGATTCCCAGGAGGAACGAAAACAACGATAAGCGGCTCTATTTTTTCGAATGCGATCAGATGGTCAAGCACGAGATTCATGCTACCGAGCGAAATGTAGTCGTAGCCGTCATGGACATACAGCGTTGGATAGCAGGTTGCGGAAGTTTCGTAGCCTGGGGGTAAATAGACACGGAACGCTCTGATTGAATTGAGCGATTCACTGAAGACGGAGTCGGGAGCCGTCAACTGACCCCGCTGGATCCCAAGATTATCGTAGACTTCGACGGGTTGCACGTAGCCGGGCATGGGTAATTCGGAATTTGGACCATACCCTCCAACGATTGTCCGTGGATTCAGCGGGTCGAGAGTCCAGTCAGTATCGTTAACGATGAACTTGTAATCGAGTCGTGCATCCATTTCGAATTGTTGACGATGGTAGAAGAAATTCGTCCCAACGAGATTCGTCATCACGGGCGCGTCAGTCGGATTCCAACTGTTGAAATCACCCACCACCTTGACCGACTCGGCGTCGCCGCGGTAGATGAAATATGCAGTCGAATCCTCGATGTAAGGGAATTGTTTTATCGCAGACATGAGACTGTCGATGGTCGCAGACCTCCGACCGGAGTTGAGCTCGCTGTTAATTCGCAGCAACAAACTAGCGAATGATTGAGCCAGTCCGAATGAGAGGGGAACGAGAAGGGAGGTAACCGAGAGTATGATCGCTGCGACGAGCTTCATCCTTGATGATTATTTCTCCGCGGTTTCCAAAGTTGCACGGCGGGGGTCTTGAACTTACCGTTTTGGGCTTGGCGCTTGAATAGTCGGCAATTGCAGATGGCTGCCTGGTAGTGATCGTGCAGCCACCGAATTCACACTCGTGGATTGAATGATTTACTCCTGCAGGCTCTGATAGTTGCGTCTCAGCTTTTCCAGCGTCGTTCGGAACGAAGCTTCTTTCTGCCGCTCGCTCTCAACGATGTCCGGCGGAGCTTTTTTTACAAATTCTGTTTTGGCGAGTTTTCTCCGGGTACCTTCGAGAATCCGTTCGATACGCGAGATCTCCCTCCCGAGCCGTTTGCGTTCTACGTCAAGGTCGATCAGACCCTCGAGCGGAACGTACACTTCCTGACCGTTGACCACGGCGCTGGCCGCATGGAGGGGTTTTGCCATATTCAGGCCTGCTTCTGACTTGTCGACTCGTGCGAGACGCTGTAGATACGCCTTGGTGTCATTGAATAGATCGAGGTACTTTTCGTCATGGCTGTTGAGGTAGACGGCGCATGGCTTTGTGGGCGGAACATTCATCTCACTCCGGATGTTGCGCACTGCTCCGATGAGCTCCTGCACGAATACCATCTCTTCGGTTGCTCGCTGGTCGACCCAACGCGCATCCTGAATCGGCCACCGCTGAATCGATATGCTATCGCCGGCTTTGCGATCCCCGAGGTGTTGCCAGAGTTCTTCCGTCACGAAGGGCATGAACGGATGGAGGAGTAGAAGTGCCTGCTCAAGAATCCAGAAGGCGCGGCCCAGGATAGTTTTTTTTGAACTCGCATCAGCGGATTCGTACAGACGGTTCTTGATGATTTCCACATACCAATCGCAGTAATCGTGCCAGATAAAATCATAAATGATCCGCGTTGCCTCATTGATGCGAAAATTCCCCAGAGCGTTGTCGATGCTGCTGATCGTAGTCTGAAGACGACTGAGGATCCAACGATCCGCAAGGTCAAGAGAGTCGGTTAATGGTTGAGACTGAAGGGGGGAGGATGTTTTTGTTCCTGCTTCCGCGAGCTGCGACTGGTTCAGCAGCAGGAATCTCCCAGCGTTCCAGATCTTGTTGGCGAAGTTGCGCCCTATCTCACATTGTTCGTTCGCGTAAAGAACATCCTGCCCGAATGGCGCCAGGTACACAACGGTAAACCGGAGTGCATCGGCCCCGTACTCGCGAATCACATCCAGGGGGTCGGGGGAGTTTCCGAGCGATTTGCTCATCTTTCTGCCCTGTGCATCCCGGATGATGCTCGTAAAATAAACGTCGTGGAACGGGACGACATCCTTCGCTTCGGTCCGCGCTGAGCCATCCGGAAGGGGAATCTCCGCCATGACCTCCAGACCGGACATGATCATTCGTGCGACCCAAAAGAAGATAATGTCTGGTCCGGTGACCAAGGTGTTCGTGGGATAGAAGTACCGAAGGTCCGCGTTGTCCTTCGGCCAGTCCAGTGTCGAGAACGGCCACAGCCAGGAAGAAAACCATGTGTCGAGTACATCCTCATCTTGTCGGTACTGCTTGCATCCACACTTCGGGCATTGTTCAGTCGGGTGATTCTTGCTCGCCACCATGTGGTCGCAATTCCCACACGTGCAGTACCAAACGGGGATCCGATGACCCCACCAGAGCTGTCGCGAGATGCACCAATCTCGGATGTTTGTCATCCAGTGCTCGTATGTCTTCACCCAGTGGTCAGGGTAGAACTTGATTGTCCCGTCCAGAACAGCGCGGAGCGCCGGCTCTGCAACGGGTTTCATCCTCACGAACCACTGGTCGGAGAGATATGGTTCGATAACGGTGTCACATCGATAGCAGCGACCGACGCTGTGCACGTGGTCTTCGACCTTCACCAGGTATTTGCCATCCTCGAGATCTTTTAGAAGCTGCTTTCGACAGACGAAGCGGTCTAGACTTTGATACTGTGACGGGACGCGTTCGTTCATCCGCGCGGATGTGTCCATTACAGTGAGCTTTTCGAGGCCGTGCCGCTCCGCGATCTGGAAGTCGTTCGGGTCGTGCGCAGGGGTAACCTTCACTATTCCCGTCCCGAACTGTGGATCGACGTATTCATCGGCCACTATGGGGAGCTTCCGGCCCACGATTGGCAGAATGGCGTTCTTTCCCAGGAGGTGCCCGTAGCGCTTGTCTTTTGGGCTTACCGCCAGAGCTGTATCACCGAGCATCGTCTCCGGACGAGTAGTAGCAACATTCACCGATTGGTCAGAATTCTCCAACGGGTACCGGATGTACCACAGGTGCCCTTGTACTTCAGCATGGTTGACTTCGTCATCGCTGATCGCAGTGAGGTCTTTCGGACACCAATTGACGATGTAGTTGCCCCGATAGATCAGTCCTTTGTTGTACAGACGGATAAAAATCTCCTGGACGGCATCTGAGAGACTTTCCTCCATCGTAAAGCGCTCACGCTTCCAGTCGCATGAGCATCCGAGCTTCCGCAGCTGCCTGATGATTGCGCTGCCATATTCTTCCTTCCACTGCCAGACGTGCTCCAGAAATCGCTCTCGTCCGAGGTCATACCTGGTCTTGCCTTCCTTCAGGAGCATCTTTTCGACCACGTTCTGTGTAGCGATTCCTGCGTGATCGGTGCCGGGAATCCAACACGCCTCGTACCCCTGCATGCGCTTCCACCGGATGAATATGTCCTGAATCGTGTTGTTCAGGACGTGGCCCATCGTCAGGGTCCCGGTGATATTCGGAGGAGGGATGACGATTGTAAACGGCTTCTTGGTGGGGGCCACGGATGCGTGGAACAGGTCATGTCGGTCCCAGTACACCTGCCATCGCTCTTCCGCTTCTCGTGGGGAGTAGGTCTTCGGGAGTTGAACCCTTGACGTTTTCTCAGAAACCTTTTTCATTGTCGGTACAATGTTCTAGAGCGATACGGGAAGGAGTTCTTCTGAGTGGATGGATTGCCTTCAACCAACGGCCGTCGCTGATTGCTCCCTCCGTTCGTCTGAAATGCCGTGATGCCGAAAGCTAACGAGGTGAACGAAATGCTTTTGTGAGAGTCGTCTTATTCCTAACCCTGTCGAGGACCGATATGAAGAGCGTGTGCAAGCCCTTGCCAAAATTCTTTTTTGGGCGGTACCTCACGCGATGTGATTCTTCCTCGTACTCAGCGATCACGAGTTTATCATCAATATACAGTTCTATCGCATCAGCATCAACACCTGATCGGTCGTCGGTGACCCGGAATGAAATCTCGGGACCTCGCGATGTGCGAATTCGAAGGTTCTTGAGCTTCGGCGGCTCAAGATCTTCCCTCAGTGCGACTTCCCCCAGGGTTCGCCGGAGTCTTGCGGATACCGTCCGCGCCACTGAATCTTTCTGTGTTCGTTGGAACTTCCAATTTCGCCCCGACCGAAAATACATGCCGACCTTGTCGAAGTTCGTGAACTGCTCCCCTGCTCTCAGTGTGACCCGGACGCCAGAGTTGAGGAGCTGGTCGTCGGGAAGCATGGCATAGTGAGTCTCGTTCTCCTCCTTGCGTTTCTCGATTCGACTGAAGACTGTCTGGTACGTTGCCTGAGGAAGCGCTGCCACAGAAAAGGTTCCATCGTCGTACAGAGTCTTTGTATATCCGCGTGGAACTATCGGATAGAGCGTAAACGAATGCTCCTCCTCTGTCCACGAGCCATCTACCTCTGCTCGCGCATATAGGTGTACTGGATCGTCCAACTCATCGAGCGGTCGAAACGCGCCAAAATACTCGCGCTCAGTTCGGGCATGAAGGGGCAGCTGCGAGATTTGTCCAGACTGGTGGACCTGAACGGACGGAACACCGGTAAAGAGACCGTTCGTGGTGAGTGTAACTTCAACGAAATCTCTGACGAATTCCTTCTCGATCGTGATCGAGTGGTCGCCCGCCGTCGGCGTCCGGAAATAATAATAATAGGGTGCAGACCGGGTGCCCCAAGAGTCCACCGCAACGACCCTCAAGAGGTCGAATGCTCTTCGCAAGGGCGGCATCTCCCATGTATTCGTACTGGCATCGGTTTTTGAGCGCTCGAACTTGGACGTGACCCAAGATTTCTGCGTCAACGACCGACCGGACACATGGATTTTCCTCACCCGGTCCGGTTGCCCGAACTCGAGTACGAATGGGGAATGGTTCTGCGCGACCCGCACGAACGGCCGCTCGTTCAAGATGAGCATGCCATGCAGTTCCGTGGTGTTGCCTTCGATGTCACTGCAAACGACCCGGAACGGGTGCGGTCCCGGTTCGAACCTCCTTGTGCTCAGCGTTCCCGCAGAAGGGTCACTCGACTGATACCAATCGAGGTGGTCTCCGCGTTCAACGTACAGTTTCTGGTATCTTCTCCCAAGTCGAGCGAGAAGCGGCCAGTCATAGTGAAGGGCTACTTGTTTGGTGTGCTTCACGAAGATGCGGTCGTACTCAGAGGCATGCAGTAGTTCATCATCGACGTAGAGTTCCATGCGGTGGACTCCCACATTGCGCCAAGAGTCGTCCAGTCGGTCTCGGGTTTCGATCCCGAGACCGATGTCTCCAGTGGCATAGAGAGGGGCGG
>JAZGDX010000039.1:0-6073 GCA_036478305.1 Bacteroidota bacterium | reverse complement strand
ATAATCAGACTTCCGAACGAAGGGAGCCACCAGATGCGGGAGACATCACCATCGGCGACTGCAACCACGTCTGAGCCCTCCCGCACGCGAATATCGATTCCGGTGTTTTGCGTGACGGTCTTGAGTTTAGGATGCACGTTCCTGCCAAAGCGTGAATCCAATTTGCCTTTTTGCACCGGCCACTGAAGCTTTCCCTTCTGCGATTCAAACAGAGCAATAGAGGTGATCACCTCTTCGGGATACGCTGTGCTGCTGGCGAGCGCCAATGCGGCCTTGCGATCTCTCTCCAACCGTTCTTTCTCAATCAAATCGGCAATCATACTTTCGAGGTTTTTCGCTGCATCCCGTCTACGTGCTACCTCCTTCCGGTAATTGTTCCTGTCCCTTCGAATCACTCTGAGGATATTCTTTCGATTTTCCGTTTTCCTTGCAAGACGCTTCTCCTCGCGTGTCTTCTCATTGAAGAGTTTTCGTTCTTGTTCCAGCTTTTCCTGCAGCGTCGTGGTCTCTGTGTGAAGTTGAGAACGTTTGGTCCGAAGGTTCGTCAAATCGCGCTCGCGCTGCGCGGAAAACCGTTTGAAGTATTCCGCACGTACGTAGAGTTGATTGATCGATTTAGCCGAGAGGAGTAGTTCAAGATTATGCATCCGACCGTACTTATACACCGATTTCACATGGTTCGCATAGTGGTCTTTCAACGCTTCAAGCTGTTCCCCCAGTTCAAGGATCGAAGCTTTCGTTTTGCCGATATCTCTCTGAAGCGCCCTCTCCTCCACTTTGAGCTGCCTGACGAGCTGCTGAACCAGACTGATCTGTCTCTCGTAGTAATCAATTGTCTCGAGGCTTTTTCGCTCCCTCGACTCGCTTTTCTCAATCTTTTTTTCGTACTCCTCGATCTCGGTCCGGATTCTTGCGAGTTCCGTCTCTTTCTTCCTGATCTTGTCCTGTCGTGGCGCTCCGAAGGCTAGCACCACTGCAAGAACCAGACACATACAGGGGCCGTATGTCAGGGATTGTTTCATCGATTACCAGTAAACCCTCTCTGCGCTCTCCGGGACGGAGAACGTCAGGTGAATATCCGGGACGTTGATCTTGACCCTATCGTAGAAGATCGAAACACGTGCTTGCTGTTTATGGAACGTGAATCGCACAGTTCGTGGAAGGAATCCGTGGCGCCGGTCGTTTCGCACGCTCGATTTGGCATCCATCATCAGCTTGCCCCTACCGTCCAAACGGTAGTACTTCGATACGACGAACCACTCCGGGTCGACCCAGTACTGGTGGACAATGCCGTCCCTCTCGAGCGTCAGGAAGTAACGATTCTCATCCACGCTGTACGACCTCAATGCCATTCCTTCATCGTCGAGGGGGATCATGCCTGAGAAGATGGTGAGAATGTCGCTGTAACCGAGGTCAAGGTTGAAAATCGAATGGATGTTTCCACGTGTCGTAGGGCCGATGACCAACTGGTTCGCGAATCGATTGTAGAACCGAAACTCTTCCGGCGTCAATAAGACCGCGCCTGCGTCGATGCCGAACGGACCCGAGATCTTAACATACAACGAATCTGGCTTTTTCAGCACCAGATCAAATGAACCGGAATTTCCGAAGTCGTGCTGCTCTACTGTCAGCTTTCCGTGCGCCGTCAGGTTGTGGATGCGACTCGCGTTGCTCTTAACGCGCTGTAAGACCGCCTCCGCGGATATCGTGCTGGCATCGGCGATGACGGTTCTCGTCGGAGCACAGGATGAGGCAGCGCAGACGGCCAAAAGAAGCGGAAGGATCAAATGTTGGTCAGGTCTGCTCATAATCGGCGGCGCTCGATTTTTTCCCTCAACGTCTCGCTGCTGCTGTCGAGTTCGTATGCTTTCTGCCAGAACTCCAGCGCCTTGTCCAGTTCGTTCAACTTCGCGTAAATGTCACCGAGATGTTCCTGGATCACTGCACTCGTATCTCCCGCCTCGATTGCCTCCAAAACGTAATGCCGAGCCTCTTCGTATTCCCCGAGCCTGAAGTAAGTCCATCCGAGAGTGTCAAGATACGATGAATTCTCGGGCTGCTGCTGAACTGCTTCCTTCGCCATTCTCAGGGCTCGTTCCAGCTGGATACCACGGTCCGCAAGGCTATAACCGTAGTTGTTGAGGATCAGATGATTGTTCGGCTCGATTTTCAGCGCCTGCTCGTAAATCCGATCTGAGTCCGCATACCTTCTCAGATTGTCGTAGCTGAGAGCGAGCGTGCTGAGAGCCGGGATGCCCTGCGGATTAAGCTCCACGGCGGTCTCGAGAACACGAACGGCATCTTCGTTGCGTCCGAGCCGGCTGTACGCCACCCCGAGGAACAGATTAATCTGGAACTCTTCCGGAAGCTCCTTAATAGCTTGTTCGAGTACTTCAGCCATCGGCCCAAACCTACTGTTTCGAAAGTAAACCTGACTCAAGGACAGCCACGCGTCCCTGTTCCAGCTGGCAAGTTCGGTCACCTTTCGGAGGTTCCGTACAGCCAGTGAATCGTCCTCTATCAGAGCGCCCATGGCTCCCAGAAACCAGTACGCCCTCCAGTCAGAGGGGTAAGACTGCGCGATCCGTCGAAAGATCGGGATGGCAATCTGCATGATCTCTGAGTCTGCGTCGATAAGCGTGGAATCGTTTTGTAGCTCTCTGTAGTACATTTCACCGATTTGCAGCTTGGACTTGATGGGAACGGAATCCTGATCGAGAACAAAGCTATAGTGATTCGCTGCTTCGCGGTAGTCTTTTTTCTTAATGTAAATTCCTGCTACCGCGCTTTGGAGGTCGATATCTTCTGGATTCAACTCGAGAAGTTCATCGTACAGGCGCAGCGCCTCATCGTAGTTGCCTGCCATATTGTACGCATCGGCGAGAGTGATTTTGAGTTGCCTGTTCGACGGGTCAATCGAGAGCATCTCTTTGATCGCTTCGGCCGACTGATCATACTTCCCAAGGTTTGAGTAGATCTCGGCGACTTGCCTGTACACCTCCCAGCTGGCGCCAAACCGTTCGATGATGGATTGATAGACTTCAAGAGCTCTGAGAGGTTTTTTCGCTTCGTAGAGACGGGCAAGGTTGTACCAACTGTCCGCCGAATTAGAGTCAAGTTGAACGATCGTTTCGTACTGTGTAACCGCCTTATCAGTTTCAAACGCTGCGATGTAGACGTCAGATAGTGTCTTCCGGTAGGCGATATTGCCGGGGACTGCGGTTACAGATTTTTCTCCCATCTTGGCCGCGAGAGCGTACTTTTCCAAGAGGAGGTAATCCTTTGCAAGGGCATGATAGATGGCGGGATCTTCATGGTATCGAAGGGCATCCTGATACTCGAGGATCGCTTTAGCATACTCGCCCTTCATGTCGTATACCGAACCCTGGATGAAGTGATCGAGCGCCTGGTCGTGGTTCGAGTCTTTCGTTTCCTCTGCCAGAGCAGTCTGGGAGACTTCCGGGGAAGACGGTGAGGAGACCGGTTTCGCACCAGAACATCCGATGAGTACAACGAACGCACCGACTAGCAGCCAACGGAACATCGTTTCAATGGACATCGAGGACTTCCATGCAATTGTACTTCGTTTCCTCTCTCGTAACCAAAAATATATCAAAATCAACGCTGAATTACAAGCTTCGAAATTTACTGAGCCACATCCATCGAAGAGAAAATAGTTTTTGGGCCTCTTCATTCACGGACTTTCACTTTTTCTTCGGTGAAATCGGTTCCTTGCGATAGAATCAAATTTTCTTATATTGTAGAAAGTTCACTGGATCACGAATGCTGAAATCTTGACGAGATGTGGACTCGACAACGCCTCCGCGATACTATTCATCAAAAGCTGGGCGATTACCAGTTCATCGTTGTTTCGAATCGCGAACCATACGTGCATGAGGCTCGTGGAGGGCAGATCCGATCCCAAAAGACGATCAGCGGGTTGGTGACGGCGCTTGACCCGGTGATGCAAGCGTGCGGTGGGACCTGGGTTGCATTCGGCAACGGCTCCGCCGATCAAAAAGTCGTCGATGAAAACGACTGTGTGCAGGTTCCGCCTGATTCTCCGCGATACACGCTTCGTCGTGTGTGGCTTTCTAAGGAAGAGGAAGGCCACTATTACTACGGTTACTCCAATCAAGCTCTGTGGCCGCTTTCACACATTGCGTATCGGCAACCTACCTTCGACACAAACGACTGGCTGTGGTACGATGGAGTGAATAAGAAATTCGCCGAGGCCGTCCTCGATTCTTGCCGCAAGGAGGGGGTGTTTGTGTGGTTGCAGGACTACCACCTTGCTCGGTGTGCCGCATTCCTTAAGAGGCGAAATCCGAACCTGATTGTTTCTCTCTTCTGGCACATCCCCTGGCCGAACCCAGAGGTTTTTCATATCTGTCCTCAGAGACTTCAAATCCTAAGAGGGCTCCTGGCCAATGATATGCTCGGGTTCCACATCATGTACCACTGTCACAATTTTCTCTCGACTGTCGAGCAGGAGCTCGAAGCGAAAGTCGATTGGGAGGAGCTCTCGGTCACGCAAAAAGGGCATAAGACACTCGTACGTCCCTTTCCGATCAGCGTTGATGATGAAAGCATTTGGGAGATCGCACAAAGTCCTGAGGCAACCGAAGCACTTAAGAAAATCCCCGAGGAGATAGAGGTACCGTTTGAATACCTGGCGGTGAGCGTTGATCGCGTGGACTACACAAAGGGCATTCCGGAGAAAATCCGTGCGATCGATCGCTTCCTCGAGAAGTATCCAGAGTATCAGGGGAAATTCGTTTTCCTGCAGCTAGGAGTCCTGAGTCGGATGCGGATAAGAGCTTACAAGCAGCTCATCGACGAAATCCAAGGACTGGCGGAAGAAGTGAATTGGAAGTATCGTGTCGGCTCCTGGCATCCGATCGTTCTCACGATCAATCGACGGTTGGATTATCCTGCCTATCTTGCACACTATCGGGCGGCGAATCTGTTTCTCGTGGGCTCCCTGCACGATGGAATGAACCTCGTGGCGAAAGAGTACACTATGGCGAACGTCGACTATAAGGGAATGCTTATCCTCAGTCGGTTCACCGGCGCAGCCCGTGAACTGAAAGAAGCATTGCTTGTAAATCCTTACGACACGGAGGGAATGGCAGATGCGATAAAGCAAGGTCTCGAGATGCCGAAGAAAGAGAGGCGTCGACGGATAATGCTCATGCAGAGAAGGATCCGTGAACATAACATTTTCTGGTGGGCCCACGAGTACATCGATTCACTGATCAAACTTACCTGAGTATTGTTCTCGGTGGAATATCATGTTTCGCGAAGAGCGGAAAGCTAACGAAGTGCCCAGCAAATGAAGTACCTTTTTGACCACTGGGGAAGCGTTGAGCAAAAGCTGAAGAGAGCGAATCGACTGCTGTTGCTGTTGGATTACGACGGAACGCTGACGCCGATCGTCAGGAGACCTCAGCAAGCACGCTTGGACAGGCAGACGAAAAAATGGCTGCGCTGCACTGCACGACTTCCTCGTGTTACCGTGGCGATCGTCAGCGGCAGAGCTCTTTCGGACGTATCGAATCTGGTCTCCCTCCGGAACGTGTACTATGCAGGCAATCACGGACTCGAAATCCGTGCAGGCAAGAGAAAGTTTGTTCATCCGATTGCCCTTCAGGCAAGGTCGACCCTGCGCACGATCGCACGTCAGCTCAAACGGACCCTGCGTGATGCTTCAGGAGCGACCGTTGACGACAAGGAACTCACGCTCAGTGTTCACTACCGGCGTGTGAAGCGCGGACAGATCGGGTCGGTGAAACAGCGCCTCATGAGCGTTCTCCGGCCGTTTCTCTCCAACTCCTCTGTACGAACGACGAAGGGAAAGAAAGTGATTGAGGTGAGACCCAACACCGGATGGAACAAAGGTCATGCAGTCGGATGGCTGATGAAGACATTCGGAAATCGACCCCCGTTTCCTGTTTTCATCGGAGACGACATCACGGACGAGGACGCATTTCGTCGACTGCGGAGGAAGGGTCTGACCGTTCAAGTTGGGAAGAGGTCTTCCTCGCATGCAGAGTACTACGTTCGGGGAACG
>JAZGDX010000038.1:0-3022 GCA_036478305.1 Bacteroidota bacterium | reverse complement strand
GCAATTCGTTGAAGGAGAAAACCGCCAAAAACTGTCCCTTACAGGTTTCGAAGCTTATGATATTGAAGGAATTGCAGAAGGGCTTCAGCCGGGAAAGAAGCTGAAGGTCTCGATGAGAGGCGAGGATAGTGCTGAGAAGACATTCAACGTAATCACACGTATCGATACGCCAAACGAGCTTGATTACTATCGTCATGACGGTATCCTGCAATACGTGCTGCGATTGCTCCTGAAGAATTAATTGGTCGGACGATAAGAGGCAGTTTCAAGACCCGAGCATCAAATCTCGAACAAATTCCATACTTCAAGCTCCAAACGCTTGGAGAGCTTCGGGTGATTGGAATTTGGAGCCTAGTGGGAGCTTGTGCCGAAGGCACCCCTTTCCCGAGGGCACGCACGAAGTGGTCACTTCGTGAAACTTCGTAGCGGGGGAATTGGAATTTTGGATTTCAACGTAACCGAGCGTTGTTGTTTTCAAGAGCCCCGCAGGAAAAAACACTCCAAGCCGCGCTTCTTGGCTTTTTTCACGGTTCGTGCATTATGTTTTGGAGAGTATCACCTTGAAAGCCTTGATCAAGGCAAAGCCAGGTGCTGGACTGGAATTGACAGAATGTCCGATGCCGGAGATGGGACCGTTTGACGTTCTGGTCCAAGTCAAGGCCTCCTCGATCTGTGGTACGGATCTCCACATCAAGCGGTGGGACCCCTGGGCTCAGAAACGCCTTAAGCCTCCCCTGGTTGTTGGTCATGAATGTGCCGGCGAAGTCGTGGAAGTTGGCTCGCAAGTTACAGACGTGATAAAAGGGTCGGTTGTGGCTCTTGAAAGTCACGTCACATGCGGCGTTTGCGATATGTGTCGAACCGGTCGTAGGCATCTGTGCCGTCGCACGGAGATTCTCGGAGTTGACCGAGACGGATGTTTTGCAGAGTACGTTGCCGTTCCCGCACTGAATGCATGGGCTATGCCCCAGGGAGTCCCGATCGAGATCGTGGCGCTGCAAGAGAATTTTGGCAATGCAGTCCACACCGCGTTCACAGTGGATGTTCGCGCCAAGAAAGTACTGGTGACTGGATGCGGTCCTGTGGGACTGATGTCGATTGCCGTCTGCAGAGCTATAGGTGCCCGTGCCGTGTACGCTACGGACATCAGCGAATACCGGTTGAAACTCGCTCGAAAGATCGGTGCGGATATCGCGCTCAATGTCAACCGCGACGACGTCCTGCAGAAGATCCGTGAAGCTACTGACGGCGAAGGAGTGGATGTGTTGCTGGAAATGTCAGGGGCAGATACAGCGCTTCGCGAGGGTTTCGATCTAGTGAAGCCGGGTGGGGAAGTTGCCTTGCTAGGACTGCCAGGACATCCGGTTGAATTCGACTTTGACAATCTACTGGTGTTTAAGGGACTCTCAGTGCACGGCGTGATCGGCAGACTCCTCTGGGAGACCTGGTATCAGGCGCGCGGTCTGCTCCGCACCGGTGAGGTGGATCTCGGTCCACTGATCACGCACCAATTCCCGCTGGAGCGTTTCGGGGAGGCATTCGACTTGATGGAGTCCGGAGAGTGTGGCAAAGTGATATTGCATCCATGACATGGCTCCGCCCCAGCGAATTCGATGAGAGTGTATGAACGACAAACGATTGCCTTTTGGATGATTCGGCAGGAATGTGACAAGATCGAGAGGAGGATCACTGATGAAAGAGAGGATGAAATCAATACTGGGGAGGTTGAGTCGGAATGCGCCAGACATTTCGTTTGACGTGCGTTTTTGGGATAGGGAAACGGTGCACTATGGGACTGGGGAACCGACATTCAACCTCATCTTCAAGACCAAGAGTGCTGCAAAGCGCGTGTTCACACAGGGTGTGCTGGGGTTCGGAGAAGAATATATGGGAGGAGATATCACCATCGAGGGTAGTCTTGAACAACTTTTCCGGCTTGGTGTGGACCCTTCGTATCAGAACCTGCACTTGCCGATCCTCGACCGATTTCAGGCCCTCTGGTACAAGGTGCGAACTCTCAATACGCCGAACCGTGCTGCCAGGAACATTCTCCGTCACTATGATCGTGGAAATGAATTTTTCTCTCTCTGGCTTGATGAGAGCATGACGTATTCGTGTGCTTATTTTAGGGGCGGATCCGACACGCTGGAACAAGCTCAGCAGCAAAAGTACGAGCATGTCTGTCGTAAACTTCTTCTGAAGCAGGGGGACACGCTCGTCGACATTGGCTGTGGGTGGGGCGGGATGCTCATGCATGCTGCGAGGAGCTACGGCGTGAGGGGCGTCGGCTGCACACTGTCCAGGCAACAGTATGAATATGCAGTAGAGAGGGTCAAACGAGAAGGGTTGGAAAACACTGTACAGATTTTGCTGGCAGATTACCGGAGCCTGAGCGGTCAGTTCGATAAGCTTGTTTCGATCGGGATGTTCGAGCATGTGGGCAAAAGGTTTATCCCGACATTCATGAAAAAAGTCAAATCGATACTCAAGCCAGGTGGAACAGGGCTGCTGCACACAATTGGCAAAGAACGAGAAACGTCGATAAACTCGTGGACACTCAGATACTTCTTCCCTGGGGCATACATTCCCGCTGCTCATGAGATTCTCCGGGAGATGGGGAAAGCTGGTTTGCACTCGATCGACATGGAGAACTTGCGATTGCACTATGCGAAGACTCTGGACGAATGGTCCCGTCGATTTGAAATGAACGTCGAAAGAATACGGTCTCTGTTCGACGAGAGCTTTGTGAGAATGTGGCGTATGTTCTTGATCGGTGGCTCCGTAGGATTTCGTTACAGCAACAGTCGACTGTATCAGGTCACCTTCACCAACGGCATAAATAACGACCTTCCAATAACCCGAGATCATATCTACCAGCACGACTAGGTGATGGCCTCACCGCGCGTTGACTGGTGGAATACCTCGTAGACATCCCACTGAGTATCACTCATGCCACTGTCTCCTTCTTCTGCTGCTTTGCGGCAAGCGCCTCGCGCACCCATCGGCCGTCCTCGTGCGCCTT
>JAZGDX010000037.1:0-3605 GCA_036478305.1 Bacteroidota bacterium | reverse complement strand
CGAAGTAGAGGGCAAAGTTCGTGACGACAAACCCCGCGAGAAACAGCAGCGTAAGCGACAGGGTGAGTCGCATGAACGGGTTCTTCTGGTAGCCACCATTCTGCATGTATTTCATGAATCCGTCTCCATCGGAATAGCAGCGGCAAAAGTCGCCAGAACTCTTCGTACTCCCTCTGTGATGGAATAGGCCGAGAGCGTAGCCCCCGAAATGTTCTGGATTCCGCGCTTTACCCGGAGGTCGTCATCGAAAGTCTTTTCTTCGAACTGAGACAGCCATCGCTCAGATGGGAGATAATCCTGCGGTTCGTGGAACGCGAGGATTTCGACAGCGCGAAGCGAACTGTCAGGAGCGACGACTGCCATGTACGTTACCGGCATCGTACGGACGATCTTCATTTCGAAGAATGCATAGCCGAGGATCTCTTCGGAACCCCTTGCGACGTAGTATGTGACGATCTTCGACTCGACTTTTGCACGCGCCGTTGACTGAATGGTTTCTACCTGCTCGTCCGTGAGAAAGAGGGTTTTCCTGTCGATTGAGAGAGCGTCCGGGAAGGCGAGTTTCAGAGCCTCCTGTTGAGTCAAATATACCTGGCCGTCAGCAGGCCGGAGGGGTGCGGTAAACGCAACGAGGATCAGTGCACCCATCCACGTACTCAGTGATCCTCGTCGATTTCTCATCGGACCTAGAAGAGATAATTCACCGCCAGATTCCATTGATCGATGCCCGTCTCCGCTTCGTTCTTGAGTTTCTGATAGTCGAACTTGAATGCCACGTTAAGATGTGGTTTGTACGTGAGTCCTGCGGTCAAGCCCGCTCGATCGTTCACCGGGTCTGATGTGTACCCCGTCGGTACTGTGGCCTGTGTGTTGTACTGCTGGTACTGAATGAATGGACTGAGCGCGTGGTTCGTTTGTATCTCACTGAGCGAAAGAACATCGTATGCGGCTGTCACGTACCAGCCCTCGAGGCTTTCGCCGATTGATCCGCTGCCGCTGAGTCCGTTGATTCTATTGATCCTGTCAACTTCATCGATCGTTGCGCGAGCATACAGACCACGAAGCTCGAGCCCTTTCCACGCATAGTCACCGTGCACGCTCCACAGCGTCGTTGTTGCCGACAACTCACCGAGCGAATCAATGACGCCTTGTCCCGAATTTCCGGTGTAGAACGATACGCCGATCGTCGCTCCGGCGATACCTTCGTATTCCAGGCGTCCAGTGAAGGCGAAATTCTCCGCGATCGCCTTCGAGCCGCTCTGGCGACCACCGCGAATGCCGCCTGCGCTGAACTCGCTCGCGTTCAATCCCTCAACGACATACACACGGTAATCGAGCCCTGTGGCGATCTCGCCGAAGATTCCTGCTCCGTTCGTTCGCCAGGTGGTGGGGATGACCGACTGTTCGATCCCCGTCCGTCTACTCCCATGAAACGTCGATGGCTCGTGTCGCTCGTTGACGATCCCTACAGGGACGAGAACCATGCCAGCCCGCACGTTGAGTTCCTTCGAGAGCAGGAGGTCAACGTAGCCGAACTCAACCGAGACTTCTCCCGCTTTCCCGGTGCTGCTGTGTTCAAACTCCAGCTCGGAGTTGAACAGTATCCATTCGTTGAACCGAAAGCCGACGTACAAGACGTTCCGAAGAAAGTCGATGCGGTCGTTCTCTCCCGATGGTGAGCCGTCTTCTCTTGAACTATCGAAATTCTCGTACAGAACCTCACCGTATCCTGCGAGCGAAACGCCGGTTTTCTTCAGCCGATACACTCGTGATGCACCCGGACCAAACCCGTACGCGGGCTCGTACCGTCTCTCTGCAACTTCACCGAGCTTCAGCCTTTCGATTTCAGCCGCCAAGATCTGAACCTGTCGCTGCAATTCCTTGAGCGTATCTTGCTTCGTCTCCTGTGCGCGCACCAGCTGGGTACCCGAGACGAACAACACCAGGGTACTGATGGCCGCAATCCGAACAGGTTTCTGTACGATTTCGAGCATGATGGCTTGAAAAAATCTCCGTAATGGGACGGAATATCGCGGGCCAGAAAGCCCACCGCGCTCAGCGCCCCGCTGCCGTGGCTCTGGCCACATGCTACTAATAATCAAAGTACTTTCGTTGACTGTTGAGGTCTGCTGCCGTGATGAGGATCTTGCCGCGGAGGACGTTCGAGGGCAGATGAACTGGAGCGCAGCCATATCCCTCCATCGATCCACTCATGTCCTCATCGAGGTCCCCATCCACGTTTGTCGGTCGAAGAAAGCTCACCGGATGCAGCGCGTCGCATTGAGAACAGACCAATTCACCTCCAGAGAGCGAGTACCGGCCATAGTCGTAGCACGCCCTGCAGGCGTCAAATGCTGTCGCGAACGTTCCGAGTCCGGTGCGCAGCGCAAAAAAACGGATCGCAACACCGTCTCCGCCTGTCCATTCATAGCGGTGAAGCATGCCATCATCTACGCGGTCAATTGGAATGCTGATGACCCCGTCCACCATCAAGAGTGTCTCGACATCGTCGATGTCTGGGGCTGCGCGCGTCGAGAAGACGTCGTCGAAGCCGAGGAAGAAGACGATGGAGAGTGCCGCCAGTCCCGCCGAGAGCTGCAGATGCCGCTGTCGCGTATTTTGCGCTGCTGTCGTTTTTTGCCTTCCGGGAATAATGAGCATCAACGCGGGAATGCTCAAAATCGCCAAGATGAACAGTAGGTTGTGCCGCACGATGGGACCGATCAAGCCCATCATCTCCGGGTTCGGGGGAAAGATGCCGAACTCGTAGAATTCATGCGCCGCGTTCACGATTAGCTGAGCGACGAAGACAAGAAGAACAACCCCGGTGACCTTTAGAAACCGGCCGATATCAATACGAATACTTCCCTGGATGAAGAGGATCGCAAACACAGTGGCTACGGTGAAACCAAGGACTGTCCCGAGGAGGCTCGACCAGGCACTCGTGCTGTACACCACAGCCCGGAGGAATATGACTGTTTCGATTCCTTCGCGGACGACCAGGAGGAAACTCAGGAGCAGTATACCGAAATGCGTCCGCAGCGAGTTCTGTTCGCGCCGTTCCTCCAGAGGTGGTTCGCGTTGTGCGATCTCATTCACCTTGGACTCAATCTCCCGGCGAATCCCCCTGGAGGTGATCCACATCCATACCACCATCGAACCGACGAAGGCGGCTGCAAGCACCATGAGGTATCCCTCCAGAAGCTCGGAATCGATTGCATACGCCTGAAGGATGTAGGAAGCCCCGATGCTCGTGACCGCGGCGAGGCCGAGTCCTATGAGGACAGATTTCACAAGCTGCTGCCGGTGAATCTTGCGGAGATGGACAATGAGGATGCCAAGGATGAGGGCGATCTCGACTCCCTCGCGGAGGGCGATGATGAACGACTCAATCAATGTATGTTTCCTGTAGCGCTATTGTATCAGATCTATTTCTGGCACTTCGAGCAGATGCCGAAAATCTGGAGGGTCGAGGATTGTGCGTTGAACCTGTTCTTCTTACAGACTTCGACCTGGAGTTTTGCCAGACGGCCGCTGACGAATTCGATGATCTCCCCGCATTCGAGGCAGATCAGATGGTCGTGATGCGGTCGTCCGAAGGCCTT
>JAZGDX010000036.1:0-7074 GCA_036478305.1 Bacteroidota bacterium | reverse complement strand
TCGGCCCCGACACGTTCGCAGAGGCTCGCAATCTCATTCATGAATGAAATCTTGGTGGCCAGGATTGAATTCGCCGCATATTTCGTCAGCTCAGCACTTCGCTCGTCCATCAGGAGGAATCGATCTTCCGTACGCATGAACGGCCTGTAGAGCTCGTGCAACAGATCCGCTGCCCGTTTATCCTGAGTTCCTACAACCACACGGTCGGGGGAGAGAAAATCGCTCACTGCTGCCCCCTGCTTGAGGAACTCGGGATTCGAGATCACTTCGAAATCCAGCGACGATTCGGCCGCAATCGATCTGCGAACCCGGTCGCAGGTTCCTACCGGCACCGTGCTCTTGAGGACGATCGTTTTCGGTTCCTTCATGGCCTTCCCGATACGCCGTGCGACTTCGAGGATTGATTTCAGGTCGACACGACCACCCTTGGAGGCAGGAGTTGGCAAGGCAACAAAAACAATGGGCGAAGCTTCGACTCCCTTTTCCAGACTGTTCGTAAACGAAAGGCGCTTTTCACGCAAGTTTCGGTCGAGCAGTTCTTGAAGTCCCGGTTCATAGATAGGGAGAATTCCTCGGCGTAACTCTCTGACTCTCTTCCTGTCAATGTCAACGCATACGACATGATTTCCGCTCTCTGCGAAACAGGTCCCCACGACAAGCCCAACGTATCCCGCGCCGATCACAGCGATGTGCATGACAGAGACCCTTCCTATCGACTAGTAGTGAAGGAACAGCTTTCCCCACTCACTCTCGAGAGCTTTTTTTATTCTCTTCCTCCCGACGAAGTTATACCAGTACACATCGTGGTACAGACGTGAGGCAGCGTAAGACCATGGCACGAGGATTGTCCGAAGTAACAGTTTTTCGAGCGACTTCAACGGTCCCCAGTAGATCAACTTCTGTCCCTTGCTCGCAAGCGTGTCCTGAGAACCATTGAAGTGAAAATTCACCGTGGAGATGTCCTCTCCGACCACTCTAATCGTGCGTGGATCGCCGCAACCGAGACCTTTCTCGTGGGCGAGTCGAATGAACTTGATGGAGAGAGGATCAAATCCCATCATCTTCGCCGCGACTGCATCGATCGCGACCTGATCCGCACTCGCAAGGACATAGTTGGTGACGTGCGGAACCATACATCTCGGGCCGGGTCCATCACCAGAAAACGTTCCGTCCATTACGGCAAAGATTCCGCTGTGTATTTCCTTTTGAATGACAAGAAGGTCTACGAGCGTCTCATGAATGACCGAATGGGTCCAGTGCCTTTTCTCATGAAGCAACCCGCCGAATGCATTCTTCATCGCCCCGGTGATCGTCGTGAAGACGTGCGTTTTCATGGTCGGAAGATGGAGGATGTTCTCGCCGATCATGCGCCTGGGAATATAAATGCCGTCGGGAAAGATCCTGTCGAGAACAAGCATCTTCTCCCGCGGCTCGTAGCGAGTCCACTGCTCATCTGGTTCGTAGAGATGGACGTTCTGCAGGCCATGCTTCTCAACTACAACCTTCTTGTGTTTGTTCGCGACCTCGCCCTTTTTGGCGCTGACGACGACGGTCCGATTCTGGTACACGTAGAGGTTTTGCTTGGAGTAACCATCTTCGAGAAGCGTCTTAATAACACCGTCCAGCTGCCAGGGAGTACTCGAACAAGCCGGATAAAAAACCTGCCAGGAAATGTTCGCTTTGAGCGCCGTCACCCGATCCTTCGGCAGGTAGGCCTGATAATCGGCCAGCCGCATGAGCCGACCAAAATCGTCAAGGACGGTCGAAGGATTCGTCCGAACCACCGCTACTTTTCCGTTCATCCTACGTCCCGCCCCGGCTGGGGTCTTCGGAGAGTCGGGTCCCTTCGGGCGGTACTTCCGCCCGCATTGCCTCCTTGATGCTTGCGTGCTCTCGGATGAAATAGAGAAGTCCGACAATCGTAATGGCAAGGTATCCCACAGCGTGCGTCGCAGTCGCGTAGCCTAGGGCAAGCGTTCGATCCACGTCATACAATCGCACAAGTGTTTCAGTGGCGAAGGAGTGATACGTGCCAGTTGCACCTGGTGTTGGCACCATAACGCCGACACTTGTCACGACCACCAGAATCGCTGCCGAATACAGGTCGAGAGAATAGAGCTCCACAAGACCGAAACCGAAAAAGGGAAGGTAGAGCATGAGAATATACCACGCCCATATCACCAGGCTCAACATCGCAATCGCGAAATAGCGTCGTGGGTCCTTCACGAACAGAAAACCGTCCAAGAACGACATAAACATCTTCTCCAAGCGGGTCGCGAAATCTGGGGGAAGCGGACGTATCGCAAGCCTGAGGAGCTTGAGTCCCCTTTCTCGTCTTATCATAAACAGGAGAAAGACAACCAACAAACCAACGGTCAAAACTGCACTTACCAACCCGACCTCCGTTAGCCAAGGAAACGACTCGAAGAGTGGGCCGCGGTAGAAGACCAAAAAGAGGACCAAGAGGAACAGAAACGTCCAAACATCAAGGATGCGCTCGACAACAACCGTACCGAATGCGGCGGTTTTGGATATGTTCTCTCGCCGTCCGAGCATGTACGGACGAGCAAGTTCACCAGCACGGGGGATAAGATTGTTCACCATGTACCCTACCATGACCGCAGAAAAGAGGTTGTGAAGCGAAATCTCACTCTTGATTGGATGGAGCAGAATTCGCCATCGAAGGGCCCTGAATCCGTGACTGATGAGGATACACGGCACCATCAGCAAGATCCAGACATACTTGGCGTCCCGAAGGGCGACGCCCAATTGTTCCCAATCTGTACCACGAAAGGCGAGATAGAGAAAGAAAAGGGTGAGGAGAAAGCTGATGCTGTATTTTAGGGATGCGCGCAGGTTCCGCTTCATACCACCTACTGAGAGTGTGAGCGCAAGTCAACGACCTCAACACCGGCGGGTACGTCAAATCGAAATCTCTTGTCATCGATGCCAGAATTTATCACGATATCCCGGACTTCGTATGTCGTCTCGGTCTCGTTCTGGTCCATCATTTCCATCTTTCGAATGAGCCAAGTCTTATCCTGAACCCAAAGTCTCATAGACTGGATGAACGAGTCGTCCGACTTCGGAACCAGCTTAAGGACGAAGCTCACCCCGGAATTCGACTCCTCTTTCCGCAGCAATGTAGCAGAATAATCTGTCGGTGCGTTGAGCAAGAACTTCTCCGGCGAAAACGACCGTGGGGTCTCCTCAAAATGATCGATGAGAACCTGGTTGGTGACGGGTGAGTAAGTCCACACGGTCTCACCGTCCGTCACAAATGTTCGTTGCTCAGTCTCAACCCGATACTTCGCCCCCTTCTTCATATAGACAGTACCCTCACTGATCTGCTCTGCCTTCGAGAGACTGAACTTCGTCGATTGATGGAACTCGACCGTTGCGTCATTGATCGTCTCGTACCTCTTCTGGAGCATTTTGAGAATATCTCTTGCCGAGGGATCATTTCCGGCAGAAGTCTGGAGTGCAATCCCCGTGGCCAGGAATACGACAACGAATCGCTGCTCTATCCGTCTCATACCACCTCCATCCTATTCCAGCCTACTCTGGGTTTCTGAGAACTTGGTCCAGATGTTCTTCCGTTTCGACCAGAACTTCACGCGCTTTGCTCCCGTCGAATGGACCGACGATCCCGGCGGCTTCGAGCTCGTCGACGAGCCTCGCCGCACGGGAGTAGCCTACTTTCAGGCGTCGCTGAAGCAGCGAGACAGAGCCCTGCTGATGACGAACGATCAATCGTGCCGCCTCTTTAAAAAGTTCGTCCTGGCTACCCCCTACATTACTCCCCCGAGTCTTTTTCCGATCGATCTCCGAGGGAAGCTTGTATGGTCCGGCATAGCCTCTCTGCTTCGCAACGTGCATGACGACCCGCTCTACCTCATCGGTAGATATGAAAGCGTTCTGAATTCGATTCGGCTTCGGGCTTCCAGTCGGCATGTAAAGCATGTCTCCGTTTCCGAGCAGCTGCTCGGCACCATTCATATCGAGAATCGTCCGAGAGTCGATCTTGGAAGCTACCTGGTATGCAATCCGGGATGAAAAATTCGCCTTGATTATGCCGGTGATAACGTCCACCGAAGGCCGTTGAGTCGCAAGGACGAGATGGATCCCTACCGCGCGGGAGAGCTGGGCCAGGCGGGCAATCGGTTCCTCCACTTCCCGGGCAGCGGTGAGCATGAGGTCCGCTAACTCATCAATGACAAGGATTAGGTACGGCATTTTGCGGTGTATGGGCTCGTTCTCCCTCCCCCTAACTCCCACCTTCACCCGTTCATTGTAGTCCCGGATATTCCGCACGCCTGCGCTCGCCAGCAAATTATATCTTCGCTCCATTTCCTGTTCGACACTCTTCAGCACCGCAACAGCGTTCTGCGCATTCGTGGCGATATCTTCATCGACATCGGGCGATACCGCGAGAAAATGGTAGCGCAATTTTGAGTAAATCGAGAGCTCGATTTTCTTCGGGTCGATGATAATGAATTTGACCTCCGAAGGGTGGAGCTTAAAAATAAGACTCATCAAGATTGTGTTGATCCCTACGCTTTTCCCGGAGCCCGTCGAACCGGCCATCAACAAATGCGGCATGCGGGAAAGGTCATCCGTGTACACATCTCCCGAGATCGTCTTTCCGATCGCGACGGGAAGAGCCCCACTCGACTCGTGAAACTTGGACGAATTCACGACGGTACGGAATGGGACAATAGCCGGATTGTGATTCGGTATCTCAACTCCGACTGCTCCTTTGCCCGGAATCGGAGCGAGAATTCGTATTCCTTTAGCTTGGAGTGCAAGGGCAATATCGTCAGCCAGACTCACAATCTTGCTCACTTTCACGTCAGAAGCAGGCACCAACTCGTAGAGCGTCACGACAGGACCGGGAGTCACACTCACGCTTTCGACCTCGATACCGAAGCGCGAGAGCTTCTGTCTGAGAAGGTCCGCGTTAGCCTTGAGTTCCTGATCCTCCACATGTTCTGATTGACGCGGAAGGTCAAGGAGATCAACGGAAGGGAAGACATAGTCGATCTCCATCTCGGAGCCAGGTTCGATCGGCCGCAACGGTGCGACCCGATCTTCTCCGGCATCCGACGTTTCTCCCTCGAGTCGCTCCCCTTGTCTGAACGATACAGGTTCCGAGATGGAAGGAGGAACTTTATGTTCACTTAGCACGTCGGCTTCTTTCGACGACCGTTCCGTTTCGGACCTTCTTCCAGATTCGGAGGGCTGTACTGGCTTCATGATCGTAACTTCAGCCATCCCTTTCGCCTTTTGCCATCGACCGACATCCACTTTGGGACGACCCGCGGAGCTCCATCTCCGAAGCTGATCCGGAAACCATGCTGCAATAACACTCAATCCAGTCCGGAGTCGCCTGAACGTTCTCTTCAAATCGATCCGGGTTACTACCAGAAGGGTGATGAGCATTGCAGTCAGAAGAGCGATGGCCGCCCCCGCCTTGCCGAGCATACTCGTGAGCATGCTCGCGACAAATTCACCGACTGTACCGCTCCAAGATGTCCCAATGCCTGCATCGGGGAAGGTCAAACGCGTGACCCCGATCGAGGATGAGACCAGGAGAACAGTAAGGAGCACGTAGCTTGTAAACAGGGCCAGCCGGCGATGACCCCGGCCACGGATGATCGTCACCCCCCAGACGAAGAGCAACAACGGGAAAACGACGACGCTGTAGCCGAAACCATCGTTGATGAGAGCGTTCGATATAATCGCTCCGAGAAGCGCAATCCAGTTCTGATCTTCAACTCTTTGTCTGACGAGCTCATCTCCCGTAACGATCTTGTAGAGCTCGGAAAAACGTATATCGGCGCTTGCTTCGTCCTCTGGCGAGTACGATATGATACTCAAGAAACTCAGCAGGGCTATCACGATCAGCAGGATCGCGACGATTTGCTTGTTGCGGTCCGATGAGCCGCGCACCAGCTTCATCTCCTTCGGAGAATCATAGTCCATGGTTCAACATCCCGACCCGACCGCGTCGGAGCACCACCACCACGCGGGCGGAGTTCCGTGGTTTCGTTTTCGTTCTAGTCACTCTCCCTGAACAACCGAATGGCGTTTCCTTCGAGAGTCGGAAGTACAGGCACCGTGTCTACTCCCGAACACAATTTGATATCGTCTTGAGAACCGAGGCTCACCAAGTATCGTCCGTGCTCAGAGCCCTGTAGTGTTCTCAAAATGTTCTTACCATGACTCCTGTACAACGTTCGTGCCATCACAGCTGAGTCGGTTAACTCAATGTCCTTTACTTTCTCGAGGAGTTTCGAGACGATCATCCCACCGCAAAGGGTGTCCTCGAGTGAGAATCCATTCGTCAACCGCCCTGCGCAGAATAGCACGATCGGTTCTTCACCGTCGATAAGAAAATCGACGACGCGAGAAATATTGACGAATGCTCCCAGCACGGCTCTCTTCGCATACTTCGCCTTCAAGATCGCCTGTGAACCATTTTCACTGGTGAATATGATGGATTTTCCATTGACCACTTGCTCGGAGTATTCACCGGGAGAATTGCCAAGATCAAACCCTTCAATCGTTTTCGCATTTCTCTCACCGCCCAACAACGTGACGTCCACGAATAAGTTGTTCCCGAGCTTCACGGCAGATTCTACACTAGCAGCCGGAATGATCTCTTTCGCACCGTTCTGAAGAGCCATAGCGATCGTCGTTCCAGCCCGCAGCACATCGATCACGACGACAATACGGTCGCGGAGTTGTAGTTCGTCTGTCTGCGATGCACTAAAGTATAAGTCGACTATCACGAACTGAAGGATTATTTGTTGAGAAATGGCAATGCGGCAACATTCGCAAGCACATCGCGATCTCGTATCCGAATCCAGACAGGGGTTCCGGGCTGTGCGTGGTCGTTCGCAACGTATCCCAATCCGATCCCTTTTTCGAGAGAAGGAGAGAACGTTCCGCTTGTTACACGCCCTATGTGCTTCCCGTCCAAAACTATTTCGCACCCATGGCGAGGTAACGCTTTCGCTCCCCCGTTAGACTCGGCCACCGTTAATCCGGTTAGTTTCCGGTGCAAACCTT
>JAZGDX010000035.1:0-2931 GCA_036478305.1 Bacteroidota bacterium | reverse complement strand
TTCTCGGGCTTGTCTGTCTCTACAGCGCCGCTCATGAGAAAAGGCGAACGAGGCCTATTTTCATCAACTTTGCCATTTTCTTCCTTTTTTCTATACCGCTCCAGTTGTCCGTTTTTGCTGGATCGGTTCTCTTTCCGACGGCTCCCTATGCCACTGTGTTTTACCATCAATACGTGAACAAGGTGGGTTATACCCTTGTCCTCGCCTTTTGTGTGCTCTATGTTGCCGTCGATTACTTTGGGCGGAACATGCGAGCTTCCCTTAAGTATGGGCTCACCGCTGCGATCATCTTGGCATTCTCCTACCCGCTCTACTTTCCTTATTTTGAAGACCCGCTTCGTTTGTACCACAGGTCTGAGTACGTCGAATTCATCCAGTGGAACTATGCATACGATGAGGCAACGCAAACGCTGGGCCGAGAGCCGTCCGATGAAGAGCTCGTCCGATCGTTTGGAGCGGTAAACAGCAGCTCGGACGTTCAACGGACGCCAAGCTCAATAATAGACGAGTTGGAGAAGTATAGGCCGTACTTCGGAGGCGCGAACGCAACGACGTTCTTCTGGCGACCCTTTACTATGAAAAGTATAGCCGTCAATGCTTTTCTCGTCTTCACGATCGGCGTCGTCCTTCTGTTCAAATTTTTGAGAGATTATGCTCATGCTGCCTACGTCGAGAAAATTCTTCAAACATTTTTCGTATTCTGCATGTTTGAAATTCTTCATCACTGGAGCTATGCTCAGAGTCCGTCGTATGAAATCTACCGTTCGGTTTTCGGAGTTGGCCAGTACGTTACCATCATGATCCTGCTAGCTATGGTGTACGTTTTCAGCATGCGGTTACGGTTTGTCCTCACTGCACTCGGGAAGTACTACGAAGGGATGATAGCAGCACAACCGCTGCAAG
Organism: Bacteroidota bacterium; assembly: GCA_036478305.1. Classification (GTDB taxonomy): domain Bacteria; phylum Bacteroidota; class Ignavibacteria; order UBA10030; family JAZGDE01; genus JAZGDE01. The sequence continues at coordinate 2,028 of JAZGDX010000035.1, read as the reverse complement.
TTACGCGCTGGCGCGATGAGATTGACAATGCAATCCTGCACTACTTCTTCAAGGGGAAAAGATATTTAGGTCGCCTTGTGAACCTGCAATCCAACGATGTTCAACCCACAAATAAACAGGAGCACCAACCATGAAAGTAATGGACCTCATCATCGGTGAAAGTGACGCGACGAAGAAAGTCGTGCGGCAACTGCGGAAGGTTGCTCAAAGCGACAAGGACGCACTCGTAATCGGGGATCCTGGCGTCGGGAAGGGCGCTGTGGCCTATGCAATCCACGAGGCAACGAAGGGCACTCAACCGAAGGGATTTGTGATGCTGGGCTCTGTGAGTACCACGGATGACCAATTGCGGAAATTCGTGTCGGGTGAGACATCACTGCCTAAGGGCAGCACCGTGCTGTTTGAGGAAATCGAAGGGTTCTCGTTCTTGTCGCAACTTCAGATCGTGAAGTTTCTTGAAGAACGGAAGGCGAAGCTGGGGGTTCGAGTTGTCTGCACTATGACCGACAGTCTGGATTCGCTGATCTATCACGGCAAAATAAGCGATTCGCTCGGTGAACATCTGAAAGGCTTCTACGAGATTGACGTATTGCCGCTCCGAAAGCGACCAGAGGATGTTCCCCCGCTCGTGCATCACTTCCTGAACGATGCATCCCGAAGCCTCCGGATCAAGCCGAAAGCGCTGGACGTGAACACGCTTGAGTTCCTCATGAACAGGGACTGGAAGGAGAACATCCGCGAACTCAAGGCTGTAGTCGAGAAGGCAGTTCTCACGTCGGAGGGCAATATGCTGACACTTCCCAAGGAGATTGTGGATGAGCTTGGTCAGGTCCAGGGAATCCTGGCCAATCTTGTCGATCGACGCAAATTCTCCCTCGACAGCTCGCTCGAAAACCTCGAGAAGACGATCATCCAGCGGGCGCTCGATAAGTTCGAGTACAATCAGACTAGGGTAGCCGAGATGTTGGGTGTCACGGAGGCAAACCTGCGGTACAGGTTGAAGAAGTTTTCGATTCCTTCGTCACGCACGCGGATCTAATTTGAATCTGGCCTTGTATTCAAAAATTCAGCCTCACAGAAGGCTTTCGACATAGCGGGCAGCTGCGGGTGCAGAGGTCAAACCGGGTGAGTCGAACCCGATCAGATTGATGAGCCCTTCCAGGTTGCGTTCTTTTTCGTTCACGATGACGAAATCCCGTGGAGGTTCCCCCTTAGCCTGAAGCTTCGCGCGGATACCACTGATGTCCGGTTCGAGATCGGAAGCTTCGATGGCCGGTATCATTTTTCGGATCGAATCGAAAAATTTCCCCCGCTTGGACTCATCAACCCGATAATCAACCTTTCTGTTTGATATATACTCAGTGTCGGGCCCAAATCGGAGCCGCCCGGCGAGATCGGGAAGTGAATGGATCCCCAGCCCTTCCTTCTGGGGGATCGGGTAGACCAGGCGGGAGACCACGCTCCTTTTGCCGCCTGTAACCGAAAAGTAACTCCCCTTACAATAGTGGAGGCGATACTTCGCCTCGTCGATGTTGATCCCTGCGAGAGAAGCGATGTGATCGCTCTGCAAACCTGCGGCGTTCACCACAATTTCTGACGTGAACGTCGAAATACCGCTCGCCTCCTTGATGCTCAACCTGAAACCATCGGGACTTTTTCCGACGCCCACCACCTCAGTGCGGAAGTGATGCGTCACGCCATTTACTTTTGACCGCTGGTAAAAGTAATCCAACATGCCATGGGCACTGAGAATCCCCGAGGTTGGGGAGTATATTGCGGCGTAGGAGTTCACGTTCGGTTCGAGCGATTTCGCTCGTTGCCCAGTGATGATCTCCAGCGTTACGCCGTTCCTCTTCGCGTTCTCATGAAATCGCTCCAGATCCTCAAGTTCCTCCTTGCTCGTTGCGACGATGATTTTTGTTGTCCGCTTGTGTGGAATATCATGTTTTCCGCACAACTCGTAAACAAGTCGGTTCCCTTCGAGGCAAAGTCGTGCTTTGAGAGAATCCTGCGGGTAGTAGATTCCCG
>JAZGDX010000034.1:0-3947 GCA_036478305.1 Bacteroidota bacterium | reverse complement strand
CAGCTTCCTCTAAATCATCCTTGTAACCAAGAGCAGTGACACCAAGAACTCGACCTCCGCTCGTAACCACTGTATCCTTTTCGACTGTGGTTCCTCCGTGGAACACAACTGTACCGTCTTCTTCAATGACAGAATCCAGACCGAATATCGGCTTCCGCGTCTCGTAGGAATCGGGATAACCGCCCGATGCCACTACGACGCAGACTGCCGAGGCATCATGGAATCGTATTCTGCCAGGACTCAGCTTTCCGTCGCACACTGCGATCATCGCATCCACCAAATCAAAATCGAGAAGTGGCAGAACAACCTGTGCTTCCGGGTCTCCGAAACGACAGTTGAACTCCACCACCTTTGGACCGGTTTCTGTGATCATCAACCCACAGTACAGACATCCCCTGTACGTTCGCTTTTCCTTTGACATGCCGAGAATAGTCGGTTTTACAATTGTGCGTTCGATGCGGTCCATGAGATCACTTGTGATAAGCGGTGCGGGAGCGTACGATCCCATTCCCCCCGTATTCTTGCCCTGGTCTCCGTCAAGAATTCGCTTGGAATCCTGGGCTGATGGTAGCGTCACAAATGTTTCGCCGTCGGTAAGTGCAAAAACCGAAGCCTCCTCACCGACCATGAATTCTTCGATCACCACCCGCTCACCCGCCCTTCCGAAAATCTTCTTCTCCATCATCATATCCAAGACGGCAAAAGCTTGGTCCTGGGTTTCACAGACTACTGCTCCCTTTCCAGCCGCCAGTCCGTCAGCCTTGATAACAATCGGCACCGGCTGTTCGGCGAGATAGCGTCTGGCCTCGTAACGCTCTGACAAGTCGAAGGACCGCCATTCAGCTGTAGGAATGTTATGTTTCTTCATAAACTGCTTCGCGAAAGTCTTGCTGCCTTCCAGCGTTGCGGCTGTTTTCGTCGGCCCGAAGATTCTCATTTTGTGTTTCATGAAGAGATCTACGATGCCTTCGGTCAGCGGCTGCTCAGGGCCGACCACGGTCAGGTCAATGGATGCACGCTGGGCGAACCCGAGAAGCCCCCGAGCGTCCGACGTCTTGATTGCCACAAGTTCTGCGATAGAGCCGATACCAGCATTGCCGGGCGCGCAGTATATTTTTCGTACCCGCGGGCTCTGTTTCAGTTTCCAGACGAGGGCATGCTCCCGTCCACCGGCTCCGACGACCAAGATATTCATCGTCCGTTCGGCACCTTTCTCTCCATGACGAATTCGAAAACCTTTGCCAAGTCCCCGGCCAGTTTCGACCGATCAAAGCGATCCACAAATTCGGGACTTGGCGGCTTCAGCTCACGTCTTTCATACCGTCCATAGAGCGATACAATTGCCCGCGCAATTTCATCCGGCTTGTCCGGTTCGACGACAATACCGCCTCCCGAATCCAAAATGGTTGTCTTTGCGATCCCATCGGGAACACAGCCAAGGATAAACTTCCTGGCACCGAAGTATTCATGCAGCTTTCCCGTCGAGACCATGTCCATCCCCTTCTTCTTCCCCAGCATCAACCACAGCACATCGGAGGCGAGGAGATACTTCACGCATTCAGAGTGATCCACATATCCGACAACTTTCACGTCCTTCTCCAAACCGAGTTTTCGAACGATCTTCATGTTTTCATCACGGAACATTCCAACGAAGCAAGCCTCAATCCGACCTCTCAGGTTTGGTTTTTCCCGGAATACTCTACTCAGGGCCTGCAGGAAATACGTTGGGTTTCTGTCGTCCATAAAAGTCCCTGAGTACGTGATACGCATCTTATCCGTCACTGGAAGCTGCACCCGTCCGTCAATTCGAAAATCCTCCGGGTCAAATCCATGTGGGACAATGAGAACATCTTCGTAGCTTAAGATGGGGTAGCGCTTCAGAAGTTCCTCTTTGATGCGACGATTGATGGTGACTATCTTGTTGGCAGCGCGGAGGGATTTCTTCTCGAGGTAGACGTGAAGAGCTCTGTGGAACGGAGTGGCGTAGAAATTCTGCGGATTGTCGACCCATGGATCTCGATAGTCGAACACCAGCGGTATGCCAAATTTGCTCTTCAGATGAGCGCCAATGAGAAATTCCGTAAAGGGAGGCGCAGTAGCGAAGATTACGTGAATTTTTTCCCTTTTAATCAACTGCGTCGCCGCTTCTATTGCCTTCCATCTCCATCCGATTTTGTTATCGGGAATAAAAAAAACTTGACCGAGCCTGTTGAAAAATTTTCTGGCCCACTCCGGTGGAAGTCTTATCTCCCCCTCTGAGCGAAAAAGCCGAGTGGGATCCAGGGTCTTCGTGCGGATGATTTCAGTGCCGAGGTTTTCAATCTCCCTCAACAACGTCACGTCTTTAGCAAAATACCGTGGGATAACGGTCAGCACCGTCGCCTGCCAGTTGTACTGTGGAAGATACTTGACAAACTTTGCCGTTCGCTGGACTCCGCTGAGCCCCATCGGAGGAAAATAGTAAGCGATGACGAGCACCTTTTTCATCGATTCCGAAGATCGCGACTGCGTATTCATCGGCTTCCTTGGATGCATTCAGAGGACGACGAAATCCTTGGGCGCCGTGTTGAGGACGACACTATGTCCATTGGTGACGAGGATATCATCTTCGATCCTCACTCCTCCAAACTTCGGAATGTAGATGCCCGGCTCAATTGTGATGACATTCCCCGATTCGAGCGTATCTCTGCTGTGGGAGGATATTCTCGGGAGTTCATGAACCCGAAGACCGAGGCCGTGACCCAACGAGTGACCGAAATACTCGTCATATCCCCGTGACCGAATGTATCCGCGCGCAATCTCATCAAGCCTCCGAGCCGGTAATCCGCCCTGCGCCGCCTCGATCGCCCGCTCTTGGGCTTCGAGTACGATCCGGTAAATCTCACGCGCACGCTTGCTCGGCGAGCCGACTGCAACCGTACGCGTAAGGTCGCTATGATATCCACCCACCGAACATCCGAAATCGAGAGTCACAAGCTCCCCGGCATGTATTTTCTTTGTGGACGCACGACCGTGCACAAGAGCGCTCCTCCATCCGCTGGCCACGATTGCGTCAAATGCATCGCCCTCAGCCCCTTCCATCCGCTGACGATAGGAAATCTCCGCCGCAATCTCCAATTCACGTACCCCAGGCTTCATCATGCCGAGGATGTCGCGGAACACCTTGTCGGAGATGCGAACAGCTTTTCTTATCGATTTGATCTCGGAAATGTCCTTGACTGATGCGATAGATTCGATCACGTTCACCTTCGGAAGGAATCTGACGCCGTGGAACAGCTTCCTGAGATTCTGGTACGCCGTGTAAGGCAGGTGGTTTCCTTCAAAACCAACACGTCGGAACCTCACAAGCAATGACTCTTTAGCAGCGGCCTCGAACAGACTGGTGCCATTGACCAGAACGCGGCAACCCCGCACCTCCAGCCTGGACTGCTGCCTATACCGAGAATCAGTTAGAAGAGAGTTGCGGCGCGGAGAGATGACCAGTAGAGCGTTCGAGCCAGTAAAGCCAGTGAGGTAGCGGATGTTTGAAGGGTGAGATACGATGAACGCGTCCAGTCCCAGATCATTGAGCTTTTTCCGTACGCTTGCAATCCGCTTTCGAGTCATCGAATGTAACGAGAAAGTGGCCCCCTAGGGAGAGGAGTGCTGGCGAATCAGAGATTGTAGTTCGGCGATTCCTTCGTTATCTCAACATCGTGCGGATGGCTTTCCCGTAGACCTGCCTCAGTCATGCGCACGAATTTCGATTTTGTCTTCATCTCCTGGATATTCCGGCACCCGCAATATCCCATCGCGGCGCGGAGTCCTCCGACCATCTGAACGATTGTGTCAGCGAGAAGACCCTTGTACGGTACTCGACCTTCGATTCCTTCCGGTACTAGCTTCGGGAGCCCATCTTCGACATCCTGAAAATAGCGGTCACTGCTCCCTTCCACCATGGCCCCCAT
>JAZGDX010000033.1:0-8080 GCA_036478305.1 Bacteroidota bacterium | reverse complement strand
CCGACAGAGCTAGAGTGATACCTGCAAGCGAGTTTGCGAGTCCTAATCTTGCAGTAGTTACTGTGGGATCGGCTCCAAGACTCCAGAATTCGTTAAAGAAAACCGGGAAAAAGCCGGCCATGACCGTAGTGGCAAAGGCCGAATTGGCCCAATCGTACATGCTCCATCCGAGGATCGCCTTTCTATCGTCAAGTTGCATAGCCTACCGGATCTCTATGATAGATAGTATGGATGTCGTGAATCCAGCGTCTTGACGTCGAAAGCCTTCAACCGATGCGATACAAGAATTCAATGGCCGGACGACGATCTGTTAGCGCAATCGAACAGGTTCCAAAGAAAGGTACTCGTAAGCTTGGTTTTCCTCTTAGCAGCATCAATCGTGTAGTTGGCAGGTGGGAGTGTAGACTGGCTCATGGCGTTTTCTTCTGTTTCTTCGCACTGACCTCGACCAGCCCCCTTCCGGATTTCTTCAACTGACCGCTGGACTTGAGGTCGATCAAGATCGAGTCGAGGACTCCGTTGACGAACATCCCGCTTTTTTCGGTGCTGAAACGCTTCGCAATCTCGATCGCCTCGTTGATCGTCACTTTAGGTGGGATGTCTTCAAAGAACATCAGCTCGCAAATGCTCATCCGCAGGATGAGCTTATCGATGAGTGCGATCCGATTGAAATCCCAGTTTGCCACTTTGTCTCGGATGATCGTATCGACCTTCTCCTGGTGCTCGACGACGATCTCGAGAAGTGAACACGCCAGTTCCAGCGCTGCCTTCTGGACAGTAAGATCGCGGAACACGTAGTCGATCACCCGAGGAAGCGGTTCTTTTGCGAGCTCATAGGCGTACAGTGCCTGCAGGACTCTTTCGCGAATGTCTCGTCGTTTGAACACCATAGCAATGTCAAAGAAGTAGGTTGTTTGCACAGCCCCCCGGTTTTTCGGTGGGTGCGACGCCAGCCCCGATCAATTCAAAGCCAGCCACAAGATCAAATCTCGCTACTGGACCTTACCGCCACTTTCTCGCGGGAAAAAAGTCAGGTTTCCCTCCTGCGGTCGATTTCCCCCATACGACCCGTGAACTCCGATTTCGATACGTAGATCTGCTTGATGGGCGCGATCCGCTTGATTCGATCTTCGGCAAGCTTGTTCGATGCGAGGTACGTCGGGATATTCTCCCTCTTGGCAATAGCAAATATATTCTTGAGTGTCGCATAGATTCCTTCCGCTTGCATTAATGCACGATCCTGCCGGTAGCCTTCAAGCTCGTTCGCGACGTTGATCAACCCTCCTGCATTGATCGCATAGTCGGGAGCGTACAGAATTCCTCGCTCCAGCAACATCTGACCGTGCTTCTCTTCATCTTGCAGCTGATTGTTCGCTCCTCCGGCAATGATCTTGAACTTGAACTTTGGAATGGATTCATCGCTTACGACGCCTCCGAGTGCGCACGGACAGAAAATGTCCGCATTCACTTCGAAGATCTTCTCAGGGCGGACATACTCTGCTTTGAATTTCCTAACGATAGGTTTCACGCGATTTTCGTAAATGTCAGTGACGATCAATTGTGCCCCGGCTTTGGCCAGATGCTCGCAGGTGAACTGACCGACATGCCCGAGTCCCTGTACCGCGACTTTTTTTCCACTCAGTGAATCGTTTCCGTAGAGTTCATTGACACACGCTTTCATCCCCTCGAACACACCGTATGCAGTCACCGGTGATGGATCGCCGCTGCCTCCGAGTGCCCGTGAGATACCCGTAACGTACTTCGTTTCCATGCGCACGAACTCCATATCGCGAACATCGGTGCCAACATCCTCGGCCGTGATGTAACGGCCTCCCAGACCCTCCACAAATCGTCCAAATGTGCGGAATAGTATTTCGGATTTGTCCTTCTGCGGGTCTCCGATGATGATCGCCTTGCCACCACCAAGATTGAGACCCGCGATCGATGCCTTGTAGGTCATTGCGCCGGACAGCCGGAGAACGTCCCGGAGGGCGTCCTCGTCCGTATCGTACGTCCACATCCGCGTACCGCCAAGCGCAGGTCCCAGGACGGTGTTATGGATCGCGATGATCGCACGGAGGCCGACCTCGGGGTCGAAGCAGAACGTAACCTGTTCGTGGTCTCGTTTCTGCAGTTTGTCGAAGATAGTCATGGTTCGTCCTCTGAGGTATCAGGCGAACTTCTAATTCATTCTTCCGGGACCGCTGGTTTGATCGGAGGGCAAAAGTGTGATGCGAGGAGCATTGGTTCCCGTGAGGCGTTCGGTCTGAGCAGGTGCATGAGCTCTCCTCCACGAGAAGGAAAAAAACAATATGTCGAAGAACAGGTCGGTCGGCGTCGCGGCCGAACGTGATATGTTCAAGATTCGCGGAGCGCATGGAGTGAAGATACTCTCATGATTCGAGCCTCCTGCTCGGTGAATCACGCATCTTCAAAGTACGGAAATTTCTTTTGGAAGGCAAGGAACGTCCTTAATGCAGCTGCTGGGTTAGGACCTTTGCAGAATGGAGTGACTGCCGGGGAGTGGCGGGAGAGCGGTGCGCATTCTACAACGAGGTCAGGAAACTCTCATTCTCTTTCTCCCATCTGAACGTGTTAGACGGGAGGAAGTTGGACGCTCGTGCGTCAGCTCTTTTGCCACGGCTTTCCACATCTCATCGACGAGATTCGGAATTCCCTCTCCTGAAACCGCGGAGATGAAATGAGTCGGTATTCTTGCAGGTTTCCTCAACTGTTTTCGAAGCACATCATGGGCGAGATCAATCTTTGTGATTGCAAGAATTTTCCGCTTGTTCATGAGTTTCTCGTTGAACGAACGGAGCTGCTGGAGTAGGACCTGGTAGGTCTTCAGTGTGTCGATGCTGATGCACTCAACCAGGAAGACGAGCACCCGTGTGCGTTCGATATGACGGAGAAATTGAATTCCAAGTCCCTTTCCCTCGTGTGCTCCTTCGATCAAACCGGGCATGTCGGCGACGACGAAGCTCTTGTAGTTCCTGTAGCGGACGATACCGAGATTGGGCGTCAGTGTTGTAAAAGGGTAATCAGCAATTCTTGGCCGGGCAGCGGAGATTTTGGAGATCAGCGTAGACTTACCGGCGTTCGGGAATCCGACCAACCCTACATCGGCCAGCAATTTGAGCTCGAGCTCGATCGAGCAGCTCTTGCCAGGTTGTCCGGGTGTAGCCTTTCTCGGTACCTGATTCGTCGACGTTGCGAACCGCGCGTTGCCCCTTCCTCCTCTTCCGCCTCTTGCAGCGATGACCTCGTCGCCATCGTTGACGAGGTCGGCAATGAGATCCCGTGTTTTCCCATCCCGGACAAGTGTGCCGCACGGAACTTTCAAGATTTCATCCTTACCCGACTTTCCCGTCTTCTTCGCTCCCTGGCCGTGTTTTCCACTTTCCGCCTCGTAGCGCCTCTGGTACCGAAAGTCGAGTAACGTATTCAGATGCCGGTCGGCGTAAATGATGATGCTTCCACCATTGCCCCCATCGCCGCCGTCAGGACCGCCCTTTGGTGCGTATTTTTCCCTTCGAAAGCTCACGCAGCCATTACCACCACTACCGGCTTTTACGTGAATGGTTGCCAAATCGATGAACTGCATAGTTCAAACCTGTCTTCTAATGCCCATCTATCCTCGAGCTCTGCAAAAGAGGGAAGGACTGAACACTCTTCTCTTGATTTTTTTGATTCTTGAGACGCTGAGGCTCCAGATCCGCCTGTCCGGAAACGGCTCATACACATGCGGGTGGGGGTACAAGGAAAACATTCGCTAGGAACTGAGTCTATTCATCTTCCGGTGGTGGGACGCGTAATGGCTCTTCTTCGGACTCGGGGCTGGTCGGAAAGAATCGGCTAAAGATGAGGTCGGTAAAGCGGATCGCTTCTTTAGAATAAGGGTCCACGTCGTTCACGATGAAGATCTCATCGATGAACACCGATGCTTCCTTCCACGATTTCAAGGAGTTGAGCGTGTCGATGGCCGTGTTGAAGTGAGCCTCGTCGGCGTTGAATAACTTCTTCAGGAACTTTTTTCGCCTTCTGTCGTCAATCAGACCATGGAGGTCGATCGCTTCCGCTGGGGTCACCTGTAGCGGCTCCGGTTCGATTTCCTTCTGGCTGGGTTTAAGCGGAACCGGCACAGATTCAGGGACTCCGACTGAGCGAGGAGGTTTCTGCTCGAAATATTCATCGTATTCGTACTTGGAAGGTCCACTGCCTGCCGGAGGGCTGGGTGGTCGCTGGGCTGTCTCCACGGGCAACGGAGGCTCGGGGAGCGCGACTTCTTGTTTCTTGTCAGCCTCAGCGACTTCATCCGCTCGGCGCACATCGTTGATGAGGCCGGCGAGCTGTTTCATCGTGAGATGATGAAGGCTATGACGATCCCTCTCCTTATCCAGACGCTCCTTGATATCTGTCATGTTCTTGTCGTCATAGAAGATCATCAGCGCGTCGATTGGGACCAGCGACTCAGGCGAATAGTCTCCGACGTTGACGAATTGAAAGATCGGTTTCGCAAGCTCTGCGAGCTCGGTGCCCGTGTGATTCCTCAACACTTGCTCATCGATCTTGATCAACAGATTGCGAAATTCTTCGATGTTCAGCTCGGCGAGTCCTTTATTGGTAATGTACCGCTTCATGATGTCACTAAAGTACCGGTATTCGGAAAAGTAGCCGAGCTTGAAGATGATTTCCTTTGTGGTTGAATGACTGATCTTATCGAAGACAAAGCTGAGTAACGTCCATTGTGGTCGACAGAGGAAATTTAACTGCATGTGGACTGCGTCGTCTAGAACTGAGGAAAACTCAGCGTGGTCGAATTGATAATTGTAGATCAGCAGCGTGTGCATTTGCTGGAGCAGGCTGTGAACTTCGGGGAGGGAAAAGTTGAACCGTGTCGATTTCGGAGCGGCCTTGCGTTCCTGCGTGAGCCACCGTTCAACTTCCGACCGAAAGTACGTCTTGATGCCTCGCGGCATGTCGCTCTGCGGTCCCCGCATCAGTTGTTTCAAGAGAATGGTTTCGCTTTCTCCGATAGACTTTGCCGTGAGGACGTGGATGATGTGGCTGATCTCGGTTTCAAACATTTCCCGAAACACCTGCGATTATGGTTTCGACCCTGTTTTCGTCACGTTCCGCACACGGTTGATCTCTTTCTGCGCTGCCGCCTTGAATGTAAGGTCGAGGCCCGGCCTGTCGATGATCTGTTGGTACATGTTGATGGCGAGGTCGTATTTGCTCATCTTTTCGTACGATTGCCCGGCCATGTAAAATGCGTTTGCCGTCCAGTCGATCCGCGTTTTCTTTGTGACAAGATAGGGAATCTTCAGGAACTCGAGAAGTGCCTGCTGGAATTCCGACCTGGCATAGTAGGATTCGCCGATGTAAAAGCGGATTTCGGCCTCCAGGTCGCTATCTGCGACATTGAGCAGACTCTGGAGGTGGACGATGGCCTGGTCGTGATAGCCCAGCCGCTCGTAGAGTATTCCGACCTTCACCTTCTTGTCGACGATGCTGTCGTCGTTCGGGAAGCGTGCGATGAACTGGCGTGTGAGATTGAGAGCCCCGTCGTACACTTCGACCTCTTCATAGGCGAGGATGAGATTGTTCATTGCGTAGTACACAAGGTCGGGCGCTGTTTCTGCATTCTCGAGAATGAAGGAGAAGTGCTTGGCTGCCTCTTCGTATTGTTCCGCACTGTAAGAGATATTGCCAAGGGCCAGGTGGGTGCGTGGAATCACATCGGAGCTCGGAAAGTCTGTGAGGATTTCTTCGAACTTCTGCGTGGCTTCCGAGACCTTCTGTTCGGTCTCCAGAATTCTTCCGAGCCAATAGTGCCCCCACGGCTCAAAACGGGTTCCCTGGTCCTCCTTCAGAATGCGTTCAAATGTTACCCGGGATTTTTTGTACTCTCGATTTCGAAACTGGAGTGTCGCTGTTTCATAGCGAAACTCCAGGAGGTCGCCCTTTGCATCCTTATATGTTTCCTCGAAGGCAGCGATCTGCCTCTGCGCCTGCGTCATGTTGGCGGAACGGATGGAGGCCACGACGAGTCGGGACTCGTAGTATCGCTTTTCGGCAGGGTCGCTGGCGGACTCCGCCAGTGCGGAAAATTCCACTATAGCAAGCTGATACTCACCGTTCTTGAACAATAACTCGGCGGCTTCTCGGGCCGCTTTTGTTTCACCCGTCAGGACGCTCGCCTGTTTGAGGAAGGTCGTCGCGAGTGGGGCGTTCCCATCATCACGCGCCATCGTTCCCAGAGCGTAGTACGCCTCGCCCGCCGTCGTGCTTGTGCGGTCGAAGCTCAGGTACTCCAGGTAGTAGTTTTTTGCAGCTTGCCGATCACCTTTCATCAGGAGAGCCGTTGCCAATGGATAGAGGTAGACGGCACGCTCCTCGGATGAGATGAGCGGATTATCCGAGACATCAGCATGGAGAGAAACAAAATGCTCGTATGCATCCTCATACCGCCCGGCTGCGAGATAGGCGTTGCCGAGCGCAACGCGCGCTCTCTCTGCGAATGACGTGTAGAAAAACTCGTCCAACAGAGTACGATAGAGCGGGATCGATTCATCAGTGCGATTCGAGTCGGCGTAAAGGGTAGCGAGTGTTGAAATCCCCCTTGCCGCGTCGACACCGTCTGGGTACCACTGAATGTACTGTCTGTAGGTGTGAGCTGCTGAGTCAGGCTTCCCGGATTTCAAGTAGCCGGCTGCAAGTTGTGCCAGAGCCTTGCTCGCGCCGTCGCTGTTTCCGTATCCCGACAGGAGCCGCTGACTCACGCGGATGGCGAGCTCGGAGTCGCTCTGCTCGAGAGCCTTTTCCGCAACTGCATTGAGAACATCGTCAGCATATCGTGAAGTACCGTAGAGAGACAGAAATTCCTCGGCGGACTCCAACACTTCTTCCGGTGATTTCGAACCATTCGTGAGGAGATACTGGGAGTACGCTGCCTCCTCGCTCCACCTGCTGATGGGATACAATTTGAGAAATGCCTCGTAGTACACAAGGACAGAATCGGCGAGGTCTGACCCCGTCCCGAGCTGTCGGGAGTTCATCCCGACTTGTCTGGGTTTCGTCTTGATCTGTCGGGACTTCGTCGGGGTAGAATCTTCGTCCTTGGATGAAAGGAGATGGAAAGCACGAGCCCGAAAGTAGTATGCATCAATGAAATCATCTTCATCGAGGCCGAGATTGATGGCGTTGGAGTACTGACGGGCTGCAGCAAGATAGTCCTTGAGGTCGTGAAAGTAGATTTCGGCCAGCCTGAAGGATAGGTCGCCGCCCGACTTCTGGTTCAGGACATCGCCGATAAGAAGCGCGAGTTTCTCGAGACCTCTGTCTCGATTTTTCAGCTCAAAGTTGGTGATCTCTTGGAGCTGGAGCTGCACCTCTCCGGTCAACTCACTAGCCGGATACTGATGTAGGAAGTCCGCGTAGACGTCGACCGCCTTCTCGAATTCCTTATTTTTCTGGTAGCATCGCGCGATACCAAATAAGGCATCGTCGACGTTCACGTCCTGTGGATACTCTCTCCGAAACTGATTGTACGTCAGGATTGCTCTCGGATAATCCTCGAGCTGCATCTCATAGATTTGCGCCATCGCGATGAGGGCGTCTGCCGCGGCCTGATCCTCTGGGTAGTCGTACAAAAAGTCTGCGTAGAAATTTACTGCTTCCTGATAGCGTTTCAAACTGGCAGCGTTCCGGGCGGAGAAGAGGTATGCAGCGCGTCGCACGCCTTCGGGTGCCTGGTCGGCGTTTAAGACCCTCAGATAGTATGTGTTTGCTTTTGCGTAGCGGTTCTGCTTTTGCAGCGCTTGACCTGCCTTTAAGTAGACTGTGGTGAGGAGTGTGTTCCTCGGAAAGATTCGAACGAACTTCTCGTACGTAGCGAAGGCGTTCTGGTAATCCAGTAGCTTCATGTAGGAATCGCCACTGGCGACGAGAGCCTCCTGCTGTGAGCTTGTGTCAGTATCTGCAGTGCTGTCTGTGAGCTGCCGGAACAAACCGACGGCCTCCAGGTACGCCCCGTAGATGTGCTGAATTTTGCCGAGTTGAAGCAAGGCACGAG
>JAZGDX010000032.1:0-14692 GCA_036478305.1 Bacteroidota bacterium | reverse complement strand
TCCATGAAGTCGAGCGTTGTTTGAGTCTTCTCGGTGCGCTCGGAATCGACTGGGGGAACAGAGAATTGCCAACTCTGTATCCCTCAGAAGACGACCGACGAAGAGTGGACCGGCTCCTGTTCGAGTTGGAAATCGTTCGCCCCTCTAATCTCATAGGGGTTGCACCAGGCACGACTTGGAAGACGAAACGATGGCTGCCTGAACGGTATGCCGACCTCTCGAAACTGCTGGCACAGGATCAGTTCGAAGTGGTCCTCATTGGCGGAGAGGAGGATGTCGACCTCTGCCGATCCATCGCTCAAATGAGCGGTTCCAGTCATGTCTACAGCACAGCCGGGCGGCTGACACTTCTTCAGTCCGCAGATCTCATCCGCCGGTGCAAGGCTGTGGTTTCGAACGACAGCGCGTCGATGCACATCGCTGTGGCGATGCGAACCCCGGTCGTGGCAATATTCGGTGCAACAGTCCCCGAATTTGGTTTTTACCCGTACGGATCGCACGACGTTGTGGTCGAGACGCTCGCGCTTTCATGTCGACCATGCAGCAAGCATGGCGGTGACGTGTGTCCGATCAAAACGTTCGAATGCATGACTGAAATCAGCCATTTTCGTGTTTTTGACAAAGTCCAGCAAGTTCTCAGACAGGTACAAGTGTGAGTGGTACGCGAATCAAGTCTGTCGACACGCGGAATCCTGAACGAGAGGTGCTCGACCTCGCTCTCTCGGTGTTGCGCCAGGGTGAGGTCATCGTTTTTCCGACGGAGACATTGTACGGTCTGGGATGCGACGCCTTCGAGGAAATTGCCGTGCAGCGCCTGTACAACATAAAGCGGCGCGACGTGCGAAAGCCGGTGTTGATCCTCGTTCATGATGAGAATCTGCTCGCGGAATGTGTCGTGTCGGTTCCGCGGTCAGCTCAGATGCTGGCGCGAAGGTTCTGGCCTGGCCCTCTCTCACTCGTTCTTCCCGCATCCCCCAGGATTCCAGCCTTGCTGACGGCAGGGACAGGCAAGATCGGAATCCGCATGCCGAGCAGTCCGTTGTGTCTTCGTCTCATCAAAGAATTTGGCAGGCCGGTGACCGCAACGAGTGCCAACCTGTCGGGTCAGCAGAATCCACAGTCGGTGGAGGGACTCCTTGCTGTGTTCAACGGCAAAGTTCCGCTGATTCTTGATGGAGGACTGAAAAAGGAGAAATCCCCGTCGACTGTCGTTGATGTCACTTCAAAACGCGCAACGATTCTCCGTGAAGGTGCGATTCCTTCTGCGCATCTGCGCGAGGTTCTTGAAGACATTGAGGTCGCCTCGGTGTAGATGAATTGCGAGTCTCGATACCGCCTGCTCCTCTACCTGCTTTCCACCCTCCTGTTTGAATTCTCTGCCGCAGACGAGACGCGGAACATCTCTCAGGTGCTTCGGGATCTAGGGAGCGATCATGTTTTGCTCTGCCTGTCAGCTCACCCTGATGACGAAGACGGCGCAACTCTTGCATACTATCGGGTGAAGTTTGGCGTGAAGACACATTCGGTTTTTTTCACCCGTGGTGAAGGTGGGCAGAACGAGAAGGGTCCGGAACTTTATGAGGAGTTGGGAGCAATTCGAGAAGAAGAGACTGAGCGAGCCGCGAGAATCCTCGGTAGTGACCTGT
Source organism: Bacteroidota bacterium (assembly GCA_036478305.1). GTDB lineage: Bacteria > Bacteroidota > Ignavibacteria > UBA10030 > JAZGDE01 > JAZGDE01. The sequence continues at coordinate 13,046 of JAZGDX010000032.1, read as the reverse complement.
CGTATCTCAATTTCTATGACTTTGGCTATTCGAAGACTGCCACAGAGACGCTCCGAATGTGGGGAGGTTGGGAAGAAGTGCTTCGACGACTCGTGCACGTCATTCGGAAGCTGAAACCGGATGTCATCATCACAAACCACAAAACGATGGGTGGACATGGGCATCATCAGGCGGTTGCAATCGCGGCCATCGCAGCGTTTGATGCCTCTGCGGACACTTCGTTCCATCATGAGCAATTCACCGAAGACGGAACTGACCCGTGGCAACCCAGGAAGCTTTTCTTCAGGGTATCCAGGCGGACTGGTTTGCGGGTGGACCGGTATGATGTCGCGATACCGGTCGGCGAGTACAATCCGCTCTATCGTGAATCGTACTCCCAATCGGCAATTAGAGCTCTGCGTGAGCATGTGACTCAGGGGATGGACAAGATCGCCAATACGATGACCCCGGCTCCACACACGTACTACCGCCTTAACCGTTCAGCGAGTTTGTTTGACGTCGACACGCTGGACCTCTTTCATGGCATCGATATCACTCTAGACTTTTCGGCGAAGGTAAACGCCCTTAAGACGAAGGTCTCTCAACTGTCCTCTGTCGAACTGGGAGCAATGGATATTTTTCGACTGGGAAATGTAATGAACGAGGCTACTGAGTTGCTCGATGTCGGAAATTTGTCCCCGCTCGAGCATCGAGTTGTCTCGGCATGGCACAGTGAATTGGGTCAGCTTGCGTTCCACTCGGCCGGAGTGCAATGGCGTACGGAGGACACGGACTGGCTTGTCGTGCCGGGACAAAATGTCCGGTTGAGCATCACCGTGCAAGCGGGGAAGAAGGTCGGCCTTGATTCGCTGAAAGTGGGACTTCTTTTTCCCAGCGGCTGGACCTGGGATTCTCCTCAGGAGTTTTTCAGGGAATCTGTGAAGCAGAAGGAGAAAATCAAACTGACGGCTCATATATGTGTCCCGCGAGATGCACGGCTAACCTATCCCCGAGCGAAGCATTTGTTCGATTCGATGGATGGAGGAACACTTGGTTCTGCCGTCGTGGACTATTCCGTAGGAGGAATTTGGTTTCGCAAAGAGTTCCCGCTTCCTTTCGAAGTGGCCCCGCACCATGTGCTTGATGTCGATCCGGGGAAGGCGTTCGTCAGAGAAACCGGCTTGATGCTCCGCTACCGCGTGACGAACCATGGAAAGAACAAAACGGCGGGTCGCGTACGAGCGATAAAGCCGGAAGGATGGGTTACGGAGACAGCCGAGTTCGTCATCCCTTACGAAGACAGCAGCGCGTCGGGGGGCATCAGGGTTCGTCCGATGAGTTTGCCTCCTCCCGGGGTGTTTCCTCTGATCTTCGAAACTGACTGGTCGTCCGACACTGTGTGGGTTTCCTCATTTCCGGTCGAAGTCCCCAGAGATTTGTTCGTAGGAATTGTGGAAAGCTATGACAACACACTGGAGAACGCGTTGGCCCAGCTTGGAGTGCGGTACCAGAAGCTTCGAGAGAAGGACCTGAAAACTGCTGACCTGTCGTTGTACCATACGATACTGATCGATATGCGGGCCTATCTTGTGCGAAGTGACCTGGTGGAGGCGAATGCGCGCGTCCTGGAGTACGTCGGAGACGGAGGGAACCTCGTTGTCATGTATCAAAAGGACATTGAATGGAAGTCGGAGTATGCACCGTACCCCATCGAACTCTCCCGTCGGCGTGTGTCAAATGAAACGGCTCCTGTGTTGATGCTCGAGCCGAATCATCCGCTTCTTCAGTATCCAAACCGCATCATTGAGGAGGACTGGGACGGCTGGGTGCAGGAGCGAGGCCTCTATTTTCCCCAGAGTCACGGCTCGGAATATCGACAGCTTCTCGCAACTGCAGACCCGGATGAATCGCTCCTGACAACAGGCTACCTCGTCGCTGGTTATGGAGCAGGGAGCTATATCTACACATCGTTTTCATGGTACCGGCAATTGCGGGAGGCGCATCCGGGTGCCATGCGGAACCTTGCCAACATGATATCCTACGGTCTGCGAGAATCACGCAGGAGAGGCGATTGATGCGAAAGCGTGGACGGTTCATCCAACTTGTCGTCGGTCTTCTTTTTCTCCCCGCTCTGCCGGGTTGTTCGACCGATGATTCAGCGAGGAAGATACTTGTCGTGTACTCACCCCACGGAAAGGAACTCCTGACAGAGTTTGAACGACGGTACGAAGAAGTGAGACCGGACGTCGATGTGCTGTGGCTTGACATGGGTTCACAGGATATCTACGACCGTGTGCGAACAGAACGAAAGAATCCGCAGGCAGATGTCTGGTGGGGAGCACCGTCAATTCTTTTCATGAAGGCAGAAGAGGAGGGACTGCTTGAGCCTTACGTTCCGACGTGGGACAGTACCGTCAACAGGGACGAGAAGAGTGCACGCCACCACTGGTATGGGACATTTCTGACCCCGGAGGTCATCGCATACAATACGAGGCTCCTGACGTCGGATGAGGCACCGAAGGATTGGGACGAACTGTTACAACCCCGGTGGAGGAACAAAATCGTTATCCGATACCCCCTCGCTTCCGGGACGATGCGCATGATTTTTTCAGTGCTTATCGCTCGTGAATTCGGACGAACGGGGGACGTGCAAAAAGGCTTCCTTTGGCTTCGACGACTGGATGCAAATACCAAGAGTTATGCCGCTGACCCGACGCAGCTCTACCTCAAGCTGGCAAGAGAGGAATCTGCCGTCACTGTTTGGAATTTGCCCGATATCGAACTGCAAGTGCAGCTCCACGGCTATCCTTTCGGATATGTGATTCCGAGAAGCGGGACCCCGATGATCGTCGATGCTATCGCACTCGTCAAGGGTTCGGATCATCCTGAGGTCGCACGTGAATTCTATGAATTTGTGACGACCAAGGAGAGCATGCTCGTCCAGGCGGAAAAGTTCTTCAGGATACCTGCCCGAACTGACATCGAAAAATCTGCGCTGCCGGAGTGGATCAGCCGGCTCGAACTGAGACGAATGGAAGTCGATTGGCAGCTCGTCCATAAACGGGAACGTGAATGGATGCGCTACTGGGAAGAGAATATCAAGGGCAGAGGTGTTACAGATGAATCGTTGGATGAGCACTCGGATTGAGCAAAGCTACTCGAACGGAGAATGAAAGAAGAGTCAAGAGGGATTGTCTCGTGTAATTTCAGAGCATCGTGATGGCATGAAATCCGCAACCAAGCTGCAACTCAAACAGGTGTCGAAGTCATTCGGCGACGTGCGTGCATTGGATGATGTAGACCTCGAAATACGTGAGGGTGAATTTTTTTCCGTTGTCGGTCCCAGTGGAAGCGGGAAGACAACGCTACTGCGGGTCTTGGCTGGCTTTGAAAAGCCAACGAGCGGTCAAATACTCGCAGATGGGAGGAACATTACCGACGAGCCGCCACAGCGTCGAAATATGGCGATGGTATTCCAAAACTACGCGCTGTTCCCACATATGACAGTCGGTGAGAACGTCGCTTTCGGCTTGGAGGCGCAACATGTTCCGAGACCTGATGTCCAGCCCAGAGTAGACCGTGCGCTCGCTCTCGTTCAGATGGGCGACAAAGCGAACGTTCCCGTCCCTCATCTGAGCGGCGGAGAGCAGCAGCGCGCAGCAGTTGCGCGAGCTCTTGTTGTCGAGCCGGGTGTTTTGTTGATGGACGAGCCGCTCAGCAATCTTGATGTGACCCTCCGTGTGGAGACACGCGAGAAGTTGCGGTTATTGCAGCAGAGCATCAAGATCACAACCGTATACGTCACCCACGATCAATCCGAGGCATTGGGATTGTCCGATCGGATGGGTGTGATGAACGGGGGCAGGCTGGTTCAGGTCGGGACACCGGAAGAGCTCTACAACGCTCCTCGAACCCTCTTCGTGGCGACTTTCCTGGGGAACGCGAACGCAATCCACGGGACGGTCCTTGGGAGGCGCGGTCGATGCGTTGAGGTTGCAATTCGTGAGGATGTACGGATATGTGTACCTTCTCAAGGTGAGCTCAGTAAGGGCCAGGATGTCATCGTCGCCGTTAAACCCGAGCATATAAGGTTCGTTCCTCTCTCAGCGAGCGGATGCCTGAGGGCAGGAGTAATCAGCGTTCAATTCTTGGGTATCTCCACCGAGTTTCTGGTGAAGTCGGACGACTTGGTCATACGGGCATTGCAGATGGGGACCGACAACTCACTCCAAGTCGGTATGAACGTCGCTCTGGAATTCGAAGAGGCGAAGTGTTCCCTGTTCGCCGGATGACTGAGGTCACTGCCTGGGCGTGCCTGTGGAAACCATCTCGAAATCGATTACTCTGGGTCTCATACTGTTCGTCCTCGCCGGATTCATCCTCTATCCGATGGGGGCCATGGTGGTTGAGAGCATCACAATCGATGGTTCCATCTCCTTCGACAATTACGGAGCATTTTTTGACCTGCGGTCGCCTTCGAACCTCGAAGCACTCTGGAATTCCGTCTGGGTCTCAGTCGTTTCGGTGTTGATTTGTGGACTTATCGGGACCGGACTTGCCATCCTTTTTTCTGAGTTCGATCTTCCCCTCGGCCGGTTTCTTTCGAAGATCGCTATCCTGCCGATTGCGCTGCCCCCGCTGGTCGGTGTTCTATCGTTCTTTTTCCTGGCAGGGGAAAGTGGCATCGTTTCCCGTGTTGTTGTGGATGTTCTCGGTCTTGCAGAAGGCTCTTTTGGTCTTGAAGGATTCACCGGGGTCATTGCCGTTCACTCTTACGTTTTCTACGTGTACTTTTATCTGTTTGCAAGCGCTGGACTCTCGCGTCTTGATTCGAGCCTCATCGAAGCTGCTGAAAGTCTCGGCAGCTCGCGTTTGCGTACACTGTGGAAGGTGATTCTACCTCAGTTGCGTCCTGCACTTGTGGGTGCCTCCCTCCTCACGTTCATGATGAGTATGGCATCATTCACCGCGCCTTTGATTTTTGCCGCGGATAAGCGTTTCGTAGTACTGCAGATTTTCAACGCGAAGCTTAATGGCGATTTCGATGTAGCTGCCACACATTCGGTTGTGCTGTCCGTGCTCGCCATCGGATTCCTTTTTCTGCTAAGGTCTTCGTCTCACGCATGGCGATCGCGTGGGATGGCGAAGGGGGTGGCTCGTCCAAGGAGAGTATCGCCACTCCCCGGGGGGATGAAAGTCCGGTGGGCCGTGTCGCTCGTTCTTACGGTTTTTCTCTTGTTGCCGATCCTGACTCTTCTTCTCATATCGTTTGTAAAGGAAGGATCGTGGACATGGCAGGTTCTCCCGCAAGAATTCACATTCTCGAACTACGTTGCCCTCGCTACCCAGCCGAGCGTGTTTGAGCCGATCAGAAACAGTCTCGTCATGTCTGTTCTCGCTACCGGTATGAGTCTTTTCTTCGGGTTCGGAGTCGCGTATGCTGCCGCCAGAGGCCGATTGCGATGGGGTGGCGGAATTCTGGAGGTTGTTGCCCTCTTGCCAGCTGCCATCCCCGGAACTGTCCTCGCGATCAACTTCATTCTCGCGTTTAATTCTCCGACAATGTTTACCGGGTGGCGGGTGCTGGTTGGGACATTCTGGATCCTACCTCTGGCGTACTTTGTCCGCTTCATTCCTCTGGTAGTACGATCATCAATCGCCGGCCTTGAACAGTTAGATCCATCCCTCGATGAGGCCGCGAGAAACCTTGGTGCCGAATGGATACGGAGGCTGCGGAAAGTGCTCTTTCCTGTGCTCTTACCCTCGATCATATCTGGTGGGCTCTTGACGTTCATCGCCTGCATGGGGGAATTTGTTACCTCGATCATGCTGTACACGGTTTTCAATCGACCGATTGCCGTTGAGATTTTCTCCCAGCTCCGGATGTTCAATTTCGGCAGTGCAGCCGCTTACGGTGTTGTTCTTCTAGTTCTCATTGTCATCGTGGTAGAGATCACGGAGCGCCTGTTGGGCGGCCGCCGTCTCCAGATTGTGAACTTCTAGATTGATTGCCAAGCAGAACTTTGGTACATTGGATAGAGTTGTGCAGCGAACAGTGTTGGAGGAGGAGATGTTCCGAGTGCCTTCAAAGGAAAGGCGTCTGCGCACTCTTCTGATTTTCTGTGTGTGTCCGTCAAGGACTAATCCGATCCCACTTGAATGGCTTTCAGCTCAGCCCTGATCCTGCGGTCGAGACTGAGCCGGTTACCCTCCGGCCGGAGCGTGATTTTGAGGTTGATCAGGAGCGATAGGATCGATTTGAGCTACTCATCGCGCCCGTAGCTCAATTGGATAGAGCGCTGGCCTCCGGAGCCAGAGGTTAAGGGTTCAACTCCCTTCGGGCGTACTTAAGGTCGCTGTTTTGCAGGGTGGTTCTGGGTGTTTATCTGATGTTCCTCAAGGCACATTCATTGCCGGGAGGCTTGCTGTACATTTACCTAATTTTGAGCTTCTGCGGATGGTGACATCTGCTGGGTTCTCCAGTTCTCTCTCCAATTTGCATCAAAGGTAAGAATGTTATGCTCCGTCCGAGAAGGAAAATTACGAAACGTGAGCTGAAAGAGGACAAGTTGGTTTCGACATACTTCAAAGCTCAGAATCTACTCGTGGATTACAAGAGGCACATCGGTGTCGTCGTGCTTGGAGCCGTGGTCTTGCTTGTCGCAGGCGTCATCTATTACAACAACCGGCTCGCGAACGAGCAAAAAGCAGCAGCAGAACTTGGAAAGGTATTCACGTACTACGATGGCGGTTCCTACAAACTGGCCATCGATGGAATTCCGGAAAAAAACGTTCTCGGGCTGAAGTCCATCGCCGACAATTATGGAAGTACGCCTTCCGGGGAGTTAGCGACTTTTTATCTTGGCAGCGCCTATTACATGATGAATGATTACGAGAACGCCCTGAAGTACTACCAGGAGTTTGATACGAGCGACAAGCTCCTGAAGGCTTCAGGCCTTTCCGGGATTGCGGCTTGTTATGAGCTGAAAGGAAAGTACGCAGAGGCGGCTAAGTACTTCGAGCGCGCCGCCAGGATTTCTGCGGGAGGACTGCTGACATCTGAAAACTTGCGGAACGCCGCCCGGAATTATGCCCTCGCTGGGGAAAAAGAGAGAGCGGTCGAGATTTATGAGGAAATCAGGAGAGATTTTCCCGGAACTCCAGCAGCGCGTGAGGCGGAGCAATCGCTAGCAGAGTTGAGTGTCTGATAAATGCCCAGATGGTGAGCGATTCGAGGTGCCGAGTTCAGTACTCAACCGCGGATGCGGGGAAGCTTGCTGATTGGCCCTGCAGTGAGTTCTCCCGCCAGAGCCACCAAATGCCTTCCAATCTTATGGATTTGTGATTGCTCCATCGGTCAGGACTTCCGAACTGTAGCCCCACCACCAGTACGTGCCGCAACACAGCAAAGTGCAACAAAGCAACATCTCGCCTCCCTTCCTGAGAGGTATCACAAAGTGCCACAAAGTGGCGGACTTGTCGCGTATCGTGTGTATCCACGGCACATCCACAAAAACTTGGGTCTTGCTTCGGGTCCAAGCACGGATCCGAAGGTTCTGTGAAAGCAACATAAATTGAAGTAAGGGGATAAAAAAGCCCCGTCCGAAGGACGGGGCAAACGTATGTACCGTGGAGTTAGCACATACGATATTGCAGGAGGGCTGAACCTTACAGAGGTAAAAGCACAACCCAATATAATAAAGCATCTCGCACTTGTCAATACCCAACGATGATTTACTTCTCTTTTTTTGAATCATGGAGGTCACGAAATTGAACTGCTCACCTCAGCCGCTAGGAAGGTCGAACAGTACGGACGAGGAACCACGTACTGGTTGGCTACGAATTCATCCTTGAGTAATAGGCAATTACGAGCGTTGTTTCAAGTGTCAATACAGATACAGATCTGAAGGAAGAAAGAGAAATCCAACCACGTAGGGGCGCAATGCACCAGACTGAGAACGCGCGACTGAGTCGTTTATTATTGGTGGAATTGAGGTTTCAAAAAAGTAGTAGGCTGTCCAACGGTCGTGTGAATTGATCATCGTTTGCTCTGTGACGCGACGCAGTGGAGTAACTGGAGTCTGAGCTTGTCGAGTGTTTCGGACAGTCACCTAAACTCCTCAGTCTGAGCAGCGTCCGTAGGGCTGAGGATAATAGCAGACATTGACGTCATTAGTGCAATTCAGAGCCATCTCGGACTCCAGAAGAGGATCTGAATGGTTGCCACTTCGATCTTGCGCAGTAATCACGTTGGGGAGACGGGGACTACATGGCTGATCATAGTCGCAAAGCAGGCGACTGGAGGGCGTTTCTCGTTATTTTTTCGTAACTTTCGTCATTCGATATCATAAGATAGAGTAGGATGTAGGCATCCTGTGGTTCGTGTGAACTTCCTCGATTTTTACTGACTTATTCGGGTTTATTTCGTCCGGCGGTACGACGATCGAGGGGTTGGTGCATGGGGCGATATGCTCAACAATGTCGCAGTTTCGGCTGTTTTGTTAGTGATTGTGAGTTTACGGCAATGGATGGTGTATCTTGCATGGTTCCGGGTTGAGACTTTGATTTCTCGAATCCACTTCATCCAGAGACTCGATTCCATCGGGTGTTTTGCCGTATGAGGTTTCGACGGCTGTTCTACATCGTTGTGCCAAGTGTCCTGTTTTTCCTGATCTTTATCTCCGATGCGATCCGGAAAAATGTCCACTTCGAGATCGCAGGTTTTACGCTCATTCGTGAGCTTGCCATCCTTCTATCGTTTTTCCTTCTGTATCTGTACTTACAGAGCGGGACGCTCAAATCAGAATATCAGCCAGTCCGGGCCCTGCGGACGACATTCATCTACTTGGTGGCGCTGCTCTCCTTTAATGGATTTGTGGCGTTTCTGCCTCAGGGCGGCTTCGAGTCGAAAGACCTTTTTCTCGTTCCCCTCGATTATACTACGATTTTTTCAGCCACTATACTCGGGATAGGGTCTGGAATTTTTTGCCTGTCGCTGTTGATTTCGCTGCGGCAGTTCGTGTATCTCAGGCGCCGCAAGGGGACAAGGAGATGGTTTGCCTTTTTTCTCGTATTCCTTCTCGTGACCATAGTTGCAACACTGAACCTGCGGCCGATGGAGACTAGCACCTGGAACCTCGTGTTCTTCGGCCTGACCGTCTGCTTAATGGTGGTGAACTCATTTCGCCAGACGTGGATCGTCTATCTCTCAAGAAAGGAAAAGATCTCAATCATCATCTACGGATTTCTTGGCCTTTTGACGTTCGCATTGTTCGATGTCCAGGTATCCCAGATGACGCTGCTCAACAAGTCGCTGCTGTACTACAGCTATGGCTTGAGAGAATTTGTGCTTGTGATGGGGATTTTTGGAACGCTCTACATCGGGATGATGTTCATCAGCACGTTGTTCCATCTTCCGACTGCTGAGGCCTTAGACCGGAAGATGACTGAATTTGCCTCGCTTCAAAACTTGAGCCGGCTTGTGAGGCAAGTATTTGACTTCAATGAGCTCGTCGGGACAGTGACGAAAATGACGCTTGAGGTCTGTGAGGCGAAAAGTGCGTGGCTCGAGCTAGTGGAGAGACCGCGGTCCGCACACACTGGCGAGGATCGTGGAGGGAAGACTCGAAATGTGGAGATTGTTGCTCGGCAGAACATCTCTCAAGAGAAGATATCGCAGTTGAATTCTGTCGACGGACCAACGCTTCGGGATTTGATCCTCGACCAGCAAAAGGTTCTCGTGATCGATAACGTGAAAAAGGACCGACGGATCAAGCAGTTCAAGCGACTGGAGACATCGATCCGGTCGCTTCTCGTCGTTCCCCTCATTTCGCACACCGAAATCATCGGTGTCCTTTATGTTGCGAAGGATATTCCTGCTGGTTTTGACAAAGATGATGTCAACGTAGTTTCTGCCTTTGCAGATCAGGCAACGATCGCCATCGAGAACTCCCGGCTGATCAAAGAATCGCTGGAGAGAGAGCGCCTGTACCGTGAGATGATGGTTGCGCAGGAGATGCAGAGGAGATTGCTCCCGCAGGCGTTGCCTGTTATCGATGGCATTGAGCTTACAGCGATCTCTTCACCGGCGTTTGAAGTGGGTGGCGACTACTACGATTTTATGCAACTGAATCAGAAACAACTCGGCATTGTCGTGGCGGACGTTTCGGGGAAAGGCGTCTCAGCAGCCTTCTATATGGCTGAGGTGAAGGGGATATTCCAATCCCTCAGTAAGATTTGCACATCACCGAAAGAGTTCTTGATAAAGGCAAACGACGCACTTCGGGAAAGCATAGACCGGAAGTCATTTGTGAGCATGGTGTACTCGATCCTGGATACGGAAACCGGTGAACTGACTATCTCCCGAGCGGGTCACTGTCCTGTCCTCTATCTTTCGGGAGAAACAGTCGAGTATATAAAGCCCGTGGGCCTGGGGCTAGGTCTGACCGACGGTGCAATCGTTGAGGAGGTAACTCAGGAGGTGCAGGTCCGGTTGAGAAGAGACGACGTCTGTGTTTTCTACACGGACGGAATAACGGAGGCACGAAACGGGGATGGCGAAGAGTTCGGGTACGATCGACTCCTCAAAGTAGTGCGGGAAGCGCGTGGAGACTCGGCGGAGGGCATTAAAGAACGTGTTCTCCACGATATCTACGACTTCCTGGGCAGTGATGTCGTTGATGACGATGTCACGCTGGTCATTCTCAAATGGTTGAAATGAGAACCATATCGATCAAGAGTGTGCGAAGTCTATTTTCCATCTCACGTGGACAGAAGGAGCTTGCTACTCATCTTCAGGAGGGAAAACGCATATGAGCGAGTTCAGAATCACGAATCGGGAGGTTGGCCATGTCAACGTGCTGGAGCTGAAAGGCTACCTGGATGCACATACGGCTCCGGACCTGGAGAGAGCCCTGCAGGATCTCATCGATGGCAAGAAGTACAGGATCATCGTGAATTTCCAGGAGCTTTCCTACATCAGTAGTGCGGGGCTCGGGGTGTTCATGGCGTTCATTGAGGATGTGAGAAAGAACAAGGGCGACATCAAACTATCGAACATGTCTTCGAAGGTTTACAATGTATTCGACCTGCTCGGCTTCCCCATTCTCTATGAGATTTTCAAGGAGGAGCGAGAAGCGCTCGAAAAATACGGTGCGGGTTCGAAACCGACTAGCGTAAAAGGTTGATTCGTAGAACAACCTATCGGGGCGTGGAACGAATGCGGAAGAAAAGTTCGGACAAACTGGAAATGACTGTGGAGAGCCGCACGGATCGGCTAATCCTGGTGCGAGATTTTGTCTCTGACGCAGCTCGCAAGTTCGGGTTTAACGATGAAGTGGTCAGTAAGATTGCGCTCGCAGTGGATGAAGCATGCTCGAACATTATCAAGCACGCCTACAGATTTGCAGTGGACAAACTCATCGACATCGAGATCCTGATGAGAGACGGAAGATTCGAGGTGGTCATCACGGACGATGGCCTCCGATTTGACCCTGATCTCGTGGAGCTGTCGAACATGAAGGAATACTTGAAGCAGTATCATCAAACCGGATTCGGAATGTACCTGATGAAATCGCTCATGGACGAGGTTGAATATACGATCAAACCGGGTAGGAAGAACGAAGTACGACTCATAAAGTTTCTCCAGCAGTAATGTCGACGCAGAGAAGCCCATGCTTGCACATTCATGAAACACAAGCCATCAAAGACTTCCCTCGCTGAGCGCGAAGATCGCGAACGCCGCCTGGAATTGGCTGCCCTTGTTGAATTCAGTGGAGTGATCAACTCGTCGCTGGACCTTGATTTTATCCTCGGGCACGTCCTGTTGACGGTCATGGGAAAGGTCATGTGCACGAGAGGGATTGTTGCTCTGCGTCAAAAGGACCACACGTATCGAGTTCAGACTGCAAAAGGCCTGCCAGCCGATTTGATTGGGAGTGAAATTCGGATCCGCAAGCTGCCGAGGCGGTTTACCTACCTGGAGCGATCGCGTCGCAAAGGCCATCCGTGGGAGTCATTCTTTCTCAGGACCGGGATCAAGGTGCTTGTTCCAATGAACGCTCCGGATCGTTGCCTGGGATTGGTGGGTTTCGGCGAACGAATCTCAGGACGCAAGTTCACGAAAAAGGAGATAGCGTTCCTGGAGTCTCTGGTGAACATCTCAGCGACAGCCGTCGAGAAGGGCCTTTTCATCGACGAGCTCCGGGATGTCAATAGGACGCTCGACCGAAGAATCCAGGAACTGAACACTCTGTTTGAACTGAGCAAGGAATTCAATGCTGTCATTGATGAGCAGAGCATCACACGACTCTTGACGTTTGCGCTGCTCGGCCAGATCGGCGTGAGCCGATACTTCGTCGGTTTGAAGGACGAGGATGGGCTTCGAATTGTCGGATCGCGGCTCGGGCTTGAACCGAAACAGGTTTCGGGGGAAAAGATGTTGTCGATCCCCGGCCCTGTTCTTCTCAAAGATCTTCCGAAGAGAGATGCGGCGCTGAAAGGCCAGCTGGAACGAATGGGCATAGATGCCATCGTACCAATGCAGGTTCAAAACGAATCGAAGGGCGTCATTGGCCTCGGTGGAAAAATGAGCGGCGAGAGCTTCACGATGGCCGATTTGGAGTTCCTCTATTCTCTGGGGAACCTCGCAATCATCTCTCTTGAGAACGCGCGTCTCTTCCAGGAGGCACTGGAGAAGCAGCGACTCGAGGACGAGCTCCTGATTGCCCGGGAGATTCAGAAAAATCTCTTGCCCGCGAAGCTACCCGTGGTGGACGGGTTCGACATTGCTGCGATGAATATCTCGTCGAAGCAAGTCGGAGGCGATTACTATGATGTTATACCGCTCAGTAATTCGAAAATTGTGGTCGCGATTGCAGACGTTTCGGGAAAAGGCACTCCAGCGTCTCTCCTGATGGCCAACCTTCAAGCCACGATTCGTGCTCTTGTTCCGCTTGGCTTCTCACTCTCGGAGCTCACGAAGCGCGTGAACGATCAGATCTTCGGCAACACAGGTGCGGATAAATTCATCACGATGTTCTGGGGCCTCCTGGATTCCGAAACTCGCG
>JAZGDX010000031.1:0-2709 GCA_036478305.1 Bacteroidota bacterium | reverse complement strand
TAACGGGGTTTCCCCTCCGGTCAAGGCTGACGGATAATGTACGCTCACCTTCTTGTTCCAGTCCAGATGCGACCTTCCAGCCTAATCGCGCTGACAACCATCCGAGAAACAGCATCGCCTGCGTAAGGCCTGAAGCTTTGGTCCCGCGTTCTTGCTCGTAGGTAATACGGATTGATGCAATTTCGAACAGACGCTCTCGATTCAATGGAGAATCAAACAGTTCGGCTGTAAGCTCGCGCCAGCCGAGCAGACGCGACCAGTTCAGATCTCCGAACGAGACAGGGCGAAGAGAAGGTCGCTCTTGAACCGTCTGCATTACTTCCCAGAGCTCGGAAATATTCTCCGCCGGCTTCTCAAAGTGCGCCGAGTCGAACACGAAATGATCCGTCACCCGTAACTGACGTTGAAAGATCTCTTTTCTGTACAAAATGTTACCATCGAACCAGAGGATGACCGGCTCATCGGGGACGAGAAGTGAAAGAATCAGGTTTGGGACTGACTGGACAGTCTCACCGCGTGCCAGGAGGGTAATCTGCTCCGAACAAACCTGCTTCCCGCCCGGAACAGGCACGTGACAGTGCGCTGAAATCCAAGCGTCAATTGAAGATTCCGATGACGACGGAGTGCCAATCACCAAGATCACCCTTGCTGGTCGTTCAGCGGTAATCTCCTGGACAATACTCGGGTACCGTTCCGTCGCATTCTCGTCCTCGGTGTACATGATGATGTTCGCGGTGCACGCACGCATCACGGCAGAACCCGTATCTCCCTCCAGGGCGTCCGCAGCGCTCTTCCAGAGGGATGAAAGTTCCTTGTCGATGCTCGCGACATCAACGCCAATCGGAACTCCGTGCGTGAACGGATTAAGTCTTGACATAATTCATCCTCGAGCTAAACTCTGTCTCGTCACCAAATCCACAACACCCACCGAAGGTAGGAACCGTTCCTCATTCTATTGTAGCCTCTGTGCGCTATGATTTGCCGGGCGATCTCTCATCATAATCTTCTCCATGTTCTCCCGTCCCCTTCGATGAATGCATCAGACTCCTGGGGTCCCCATGTGCCTGCCTCATATTGCGGGATTTTTTTAAGTCCCATCGATTCCCAGGCACGCAGGATGGGCGTCACCAGCGACCAGCAGGCCTCAACGCCGTCACGACGCGCATACAGAGTCGCATCGCCCAACATGCAGTCGAGGAGAAGGCGCTGATAGGCCTCGGAGAGCCGTCCGCCAAAAGAAGTCCCATACCGAAAATCCATCGTAACAGGTTGGAACCTAATTCCAGCTCCGGGAAGCTTTGCACCGAACTTGAGGGATATCCCTTCATCCGGCTGGATCCGTATTGCCAGTACGTTCGACTCCGCTCGTGCACTACCTTCCTGCCGGAAAATCAGGTGCGGCGTTCGCTTGAACACAATCGCAATCTCCGTGACACGCTTCGGCAGCCCCTTCCCCGTGCGTATGTAGAATGGAACGCCAGCCCAACGCCAATTCTCCACGATCAGCTTCAATGCAGCAAACGTCTCCGTGATCGAATTGGGATCGACGCGATTTTCCTTTCGATATCCGGGGACCGATTTCCCACTGACCACCCCGGGGCCATACTGGGCCCGGACGGTCGACGATTTGACGTCCTCGGGGTTCATAGGACGGATCGCCTGGAACACCTTCACTTTCTCGTCTCGAACGGCGTTGGCCTCAAAAGTCGCCGGTGGCTCCATCGCTGTCAGCGCCAAGAGTTGCAGCATGTGATTCTGAATCATATCCCGCAGAGCCCCGGCCTGTTCATAGTACGATGCCCGGTTCTCTATGCCGATGGTTTCTGCGGACGTAATCTGGATATGATCGACATAGTTTCTGTTCCAGATTGGTTCAAAAATCCCGTTCGCGAATCGAAAAACAAGAAGGTTCTGGACGGTCTCCTTACCGAGGTAGTGGTCAATTCGATAGATCTGGTGCTCCTCGAACACCTGTGCGACTTCTTCGTTCAACTGTCGCGCTGATTCCAGGTCGCGACCGAAAGGCTTTTCGAGGATGATCCGAACCCAACACGAATCTTGCTCCGGCCGGCTCAATCCGTCGCTGCCGAGCTTCTTCACGATCGGTCCGAACGCATCAGGTGGAGTTGCAAGATACCACAATCGATTTCCGCAGGTACCTCGTTCTCTCTCGATACTGGTGAGTTTTTGCTGAATGTTCCGATAGGTGCTGTCATCCTGAGAGTTACCGCTAAGGTAGAACAACCCTCTGGCAAAGCTCTCCCACACGGCATCGAGCTGCGCGCCGCCACCGAATTCGCTTACCGCTTTCTTCATCGCATCTCGAAAATTCGAATCGCTTCCCTCGCTTCGCGCTACTCCGAGCACACTGAAGCCGGCGGGGAGCATCCGCTCACGCGCAAGATTGTAGAGGGACGGAATCAGCTTTCGCTTAGTCAGGTCCCCCGACGCGCCGAAGATAACAACGATGCAAGGATCGGGGATGCGTTCGCTTTGAAGACCTTCACGAAGTGGATTAGGAGTAGGAACGTATTCCATCGTTCACACCGATCAATGAACGGACTGTCAAGGTTCGATGAATTGTCACTTGGTCTTGACGGCGTGGCCGCCGAATTCGTGCCTCAGGGCTGCGAGAACTTTGGCCGAAAAAGATTCCTCCTGCCGAGAGCGGAATCTCGTCTGGAGGGAAAGGGTAATTGCAGGAGCGGG
>JAZGDX010000030.1:0-3558 GCA_036478305.1 Bacteroidota bacterium | reverse complement strand
GAAATCTATGCTATACTTTCGAGCCTCGCGGAGGTTTCCATTCGACAAGATCTTGCCGTCACTGGTTCGGTAAACCAACGGGGCGACATTCAACCTATCGGCGGAGTTAACGTAAAGATCGAGGGCTTTTTCGATGTCTGCAGAGAACGCGGCCTTCGCGGAACAGAGGGGGTACTCATTCCACAGCAGAATGTGAATGATCTCATGCTGCGACACGACATCGTGGAAGCGATTACGAAAAAGAAATTCCATCTCTATCCAGTGGAGTCTATCGATCATGGAATCGAGATCCTGACGGGCGTCAGAGCGGGGAGACGATTATC
Source organism: Bacteroidota bacterium (assembly GCA_036478305.1). GTDB lineage: Bacteria > Bacteroidota > Ignavibacteria > UBA10030 > JAZGDE01 > JAZGDE01. The sequence goes on along the minus strand of JAZGDX010000030.1, from coordinate 3,235 downwards.
GAATGGGGAGTTTGAACAAGGGACAATGAACTACTTGGTCGATCGGAAGCTGCGAGAGTATTCCGAGCATTTGAAGGAGCTAACCGGAGTGTGACGGCATCACTGGAGTAGCTACAGACGAGAGTAACGGCCTGCCTCGATCCTATGAAAACGAAGCACACGATAATTCTCGGTGATTCACGTCGGATGGCAGAAGCCTCCGACCAATCAGTTCACCTTATTGTCACGTCGCCTCCATACTGGCAATTGAAAGACTACGGCCATCCGGACCAGATTGGCTATAACGACACCTACGAAGAATACGTCAATAATCTGAACCTTGTCTGGAATGAATGCTTCCGCGTCTTGCGCCCGGGATGCCGCTTGTGCATCAATGTCGGTGATCAGTTTGCACGGTCAGTGTACTATGGTCGATATAAGGTCATACCCATCCGCACCGAGATAATCAAATTCTGCGAAACGATCGGATTCGATTTCATCGGGGCGATCATCTGGCAAAAGGTGACCACGACAAACACCACCGGTGGAGGGGTCGTGATGGGATCGTACCCTCATCCACGAAATGGAATCGTCAAAGTCGACTACGAGTATGTCTTGCTCTTCAAAAAGCTGGGTTCTTCTCCCAAACCCACGATAGAGCAGAAGAAGAAATCGAAGCTCAGTAGAAGCGAGTGGAGCAAATATTTTTCCGGACACTGGAATTTTGCGGGGGAGAAACAGAATGGGCATCTTGCCAAGTACCCTGAAGAGCTGCCTCGACGTCTCATCAAAATGTTCAGCTTCGTCGGCGAGACCGTGCTCGATCCGTTCCTCGGGAGTGGAACGACCTCCCTCGCCGCTATGCACCTCAACCGCAATTCGATCGGGTATGAAATCAATCGGGCGTTTTCTTCTTTCATACGAAAAAAACTTAAGATCTCCAGAACGACCACATTCCCGGATGCTTACATATTTGAAATGATTCGACAACAACCACGTGAAGTCAATTTTACGGAGAGCATCAGTGCCCTTCCCTACGTTTTCCATGATCCGGTAGGATTCGCTAATAACGCAGATGCAAGAAAACTTCGGTTTGGCTCCCGGATCGACGGAAGGGAGAAGCCACACTCCCCCGTCTACTCAGTCAAACGAATTGAATCCCCAGAGTATGTTGAACTCAGCAGTGGCTTGCGGATCCGTCTTCTCGGCATTAAGACGATTCCAGACAAGGCTGGTGAGGCAGTAAACTTTCTCAAAAAAATGACCAAAAATCAGAAGGTGTATGTAAAATTTGATGCCCTTCGACACGATGAAGAGAATACGACTCTTGGATATCTCTTTCTCAAGAACAAGACGTTCATCAACGCCCATCTTATCAAACATGGTCTCGCAGAAGTCGATCAGAGCTCCGAATATCGATGGAAGCGAAAATTTCTTCAGTACACAAATCTGGACGAGGCGAGGTGAGTTCTTTGCCTGTGTGGAGATATACCCCTGACTGTTTTGATTCAAGCTTCCCCGCGGAAAAACCATTCGTACTGCGACCGCACAAAGTCGCCACGAGGAGCCGTTCCAACAAAGAGATGCAAACCTGAAGAATCCTCGGTGTCAAACTCCTTCTCATGCCGGTGTCTCTCTCCATGTCGCTCGAAACGATTCTCCTAATTGCAGTCGGTGGCGTCATAACAGGAATCATCGGTGGATTGTTCGGCGTCGGCGGCGGTATCTTCCTGATTCCGTTTCTTGTCCTTCTCTTTGACGTCCCGATGCACCAGGCCATCGCAACGAGCATCGTTGCCGTCATCGCAACTTCCAGTGCCGCGGCCTCCGTCAACGTCGATCGGCGGTTCACAAACATTCGACTGGGAGTGCTCCTCGAGACCGGGACAACCGCAGGCGCCGTTCTCGGTGGAATCACAGCAAATGTACTCAGTGAAGCTGTCCTTTCCCGGTTGTTCGGAGGATTGATATTTGTTGTGGCGATCCTGATGGCAAGGCGTTTGTGGCAGCGAGCTTACTCACGCACTGAGACGGGTCCGAGTGAAAGAGGAAAGCTGGGAGCCTCATACTTCGACCCAGCACTGAACGAGGAAGTCCGCTACCGGGTGAGCCGGATACCCGCCGGGCTGGGGGTCTCGTTCCTAGCGGGAAACATATCCGGACTGCTCGGCATTGGAGGTGGAATCATCAAGGTGCCAATGATGACTCTCCTCTGTGGACTTCCGATGAAGGCTGCTGCAGCAACGAGTAATTTCATGATCGGTGTAACTGCCCTTGCAAGCGTGTTCATCTACTACGCGAACGGGCACGTACACGCTATGCTCACCGGTGCGAGTGTCGTGGGCGTGTTGGGTGGTTCCCTCGTTGGAACTTACCTCAGCGGTAAACTTCACGGGAAAATCATCACTGGACTTTTCGTACTCATCCTAGTGACCATCGCGATCCGGATGGTTCTAGCAACCTAAGAACAAGTCCATGCATACATCTAAACTTGAAAAAGTGGTCAGCTGGACTCTCCGCGTCGGTGTGCTCGCAAGTGCTTCGCTGCTCGTTCTGGGGATCATCGGCCTTATCCTCCAGCCGTCGATGATGCCGCCCACTATTCCGGTCCTGAACCTTACCGAGTTTCTCGAAGCGATCGCTACTGGCACATCATCCTTTCCTTACCCGAATCTCTTCCTCTATGCCGGCATTATCGTCCTCGTACTTACTCCTCTTGCACGTGTCCTCATCACGCTGTTTGGATTCGCGTTTCAGAAGGACTGGACGTTCGTTGTCTTCTCGCTCATCGTGTTACTGATCATATCTTTCAGCGTCTCTCTCGGCATCGGGTAAGTTCTCTTCCAGAAAATCCCTCCCTGTCAACATTTTTTTCTTTGATTTTGAGCCGCAATTTCATAGATTGGCGCAAAACAACCAGACCGGCTTGAAACGATGATTCTCTCAGATCAAAAAATCCTCGACGAAATCAAAAAAGGAACGATTGTGATCGATCCATTCGACCCGAAGAACCTGGGGTCGAATAGTTACGACGTGCACCTCGGCAAATGGCTCTCGATGTACAAACATGAAGTGCTTGACTGCAAGAGCCATAACCCAGTCGAGTACATCGAAATTCCGGACGGTGGCTACGTCCTCATGCCTTACAAACTCTACCTGGGCGTTACGAGCGAGTACACTGAGACTCACAAACATGTCCCGTTCCTTGAGGGAAAGAGCAGTATTGGCCGCCTCGGGGTTGACATCCACGCTACGG
>JAZGDX010000003.1:0-4237 GCA_036478305.1 Bacteroidota bacterium | reverse complement strand
TTCTTCTCGCGATTCTTACGGTGCTGCTCACCTTTAAGATCATGCGTGCCGATCGGACCTTGCGTATCAAGTAAACTGCAAAACCCCCGGAATGAAGGTTCAGCCCCTGTAGAGTCCGGGTGATGACCATGTTCCTATAATCAGCGTTATGTAAACAAACACCACAAGCTCCACTAATTCTCATTCCACCCATTTCCGATCTTCCTTCACAACTCCCCTTTCACTCGATACACCGCCTTCGTTCACCATCTATACACCAGCTACGCTAGTTACAGGGGTTTTTCTGACCTATGAGGGCTCTCCCCCGGCAGTGTGTCCCCTTAAGGCACGCTCTATGCTCCGCGCACGTAAGAACCGATTTTCCTGAGGGTACTCAGCCCATCCGCTGCGTCCATTCAGCACCCCCCAAGTCCTGGCTTGTAGTCCCCTTGGCAAGCTCTGTGGATCGTCAACCCCTGGCATCGGATCTGGAGGTGCACTTGCCGTTTTCCTGCGGAGGAGCGGCAGTCGGCCGCAGCATCACTGGACGAAGCAAGGCTGAGGGTGAATTCTAGAGGTCTTGACCTACAGCTCGAAGCATGTAGCGTTCCAGAGCTCCGAAGAACACCTCGGCGAGCTCTGAGACGTGGAGGGAGATTTCATTGTTAATTTGAAGGTTACCGCCACCTACTTCACCTATAACGGCAGCGTCAACTCCGCCTGAGGATGCGAGGTTCATCAATCGGTCCACATCCTTCGGACCTACCGTCAAGATTATTCTGGATTGGTCCTCTCCAAACAGGAAAACATCAGGCCGAACTAGCCCATAATCCAGCTGTACCCGTGCACCAACGGGACGATCTTCATCGAGGACGCAGCACTCTGCCAGCGCCACTCCGATACCACCTCCGGAGACATCATGCGCAGAGCGAACGATACCCCGGTCAATAGCCTGAAGGCAAACACTATGGACCTTCTTCTCATGCTGTAAGTCCATATGCGGAGCATCCCCTGCCACCTTTCCGTGGTTCCATGCTAGGTACTCGCTACCTCCGAGCTCGCCCTTCGTCCTTCCAAAAAGCACGATGATATCACCTTCTGACTTGAAGTTCGCGGAGGTAACATGATCCAGACGCTCCACAATGCCCAGCATCCCTATGACAGGCGTTGGATATGCGGACACCGTGGGGCTTTCGTTGTAAAAACTCACATTGCCTCCGGTAACAGGTGTCTGCAGTACGAGGCTTGCCTCAACTATCCCTTTCACAGTCTCCTTAAACTGCCAGAACACTTCAGGTTTGTGAGGGTTTCCGAAATTAAGGCAGTTCGTGATAGCAACAGGCCTGGCGCCAGTACAGACTACGTTTCTGGCAGCTTCGGCAACCGCAATCATCGCTCCCCGTCTCGGATTCAGATACACGTAGCGGGCGTTGCAGTCAGTCTTCAGCGCAACCGCCTTCTCAGTCCCCTTGATCCTAACTACAGCTGCGTCTGACGTATAACAGTCTATCGTGTTGGTTCTCACCATAGTATCGTATTGCCTATAAACCCATTTCTTGCTTGCGATGTTGGGTGAAGACAGAAGTTTGAGAAACGCATGGCTGTAATCATCAGGCTGAGGAACCTCGTCAATGATGAGCTCTTGAACTTTCGAGAGGTAGTCTGGCTTCACGCTCCGTCGTCGGTAGACGGGAGCACCTCCGCCCACCACCAGACTGCTCGCCGGCAAGTCCACGACCGCCTTCCCCGACATCCTCATTTTCAGCCTCCCGTCCGCTGTCACCTCCCCTATCACTACAGCCTGTAGATCCCACTTGTCGAAGATGGCCTTCACCCGATCCTCACAGCCTTTCTTCGCAACGAGAAGCATCCGCTCTTGCGATTCAGAAAGTAATATCTCGTAAGCGCTCATTCCCGACTCGCGAACCGGCACCCTGTCAAGATCGATAGCCATGCCCTTCTTCCCCTTCGCGCTCATTTCGCATGCTGAACATGTTATTCCAGCTGCACCCATATCTTGTAATCCGACAACATAGTTATGTCGAATTACCTCAAGCGTTGCCTCGAGAAGAAGTTTTTCTGTAAACGGATCTCCGACCTGGACAGAAGGTCGCTTCGATTCCGAATCCTCAGAGATTTCTTCAGAAGCAAACGAGGCACCATGTATGCCATCCCTTCCCGTCGCCGAACCGACGATCATCACCGGGCTACCATCTTTATCCGCTATGGCCCTTACAACGCGCTCGTGTTCGACCACTCCCACCGCCATGACATTAACCAGTGGGTTTTGGTCGTAGCTGGGGTCGAAATAGATGTCTCCGGCCACCGTCGGAACTCCGAAGCTATTTCCATAGCTGCCGATCCCTCGAATTACGCCGTCGAACAAATACCGGACCCGACCGTTGTTCAGGTCCCCAAAACGGAGAGAGTCGAGAGCCGCCACGGGTCGTGCTCCCACAGAAAAAATATCGCGCATGATACCCCCCACGCCCGTTGCTGCACCCTGAAACGGCTCCACCGCTGAGGGGTGGTTGTGACTCTCGATTTTGAACGCCACAGCCACGTGATTACCGATGTCGATCAGCCCAGCATTCTCCTCACCAGCCTCGAAAAGCACGCTGGACCCCTTTCTCGGGAGGGTTCGCAAAAGCCCGATGGAGCTCTTGTAGCTGCAGTGCTCGCTCCACATGACGCTGAACATGCCGAGTTCCGTATAGTTCGGCTTCCGCCCGATGAGTTTTATGATACGCTCGTACTCTTCCTCAGTCAGGCCAAGCTGCATCGCAACGCCAACTCCCACCGCTTGGTCCCTCCTTCTATCGTTCCTTTCCATGAAGTGAGTTTAATCCTCCAAAATTCAGCACTTAACCTACTTTGGTTGAAATTTTGTGATGCGCAAGAATTTTGCGGTCTCTTCCGGTACTGCGGTAGTGATGTTGATCCCCGACCCGAGCTCGAAACCCGCCATGGTAGTTAATCTGGGATAAATCTGGATATACCAGTGGTAGAAATCCTCATTTTCATCGCTGAATGGAGATGTTCGGATAACAAGGTTGAAGTCCGGGTCTCCAAGCTTCAGGTGAATGGTCTGAAGGATGCTCTGTGTGACGTTAGCTGCCTCTCGGGCTTCCCGTTCGGAGATGTTCCCGAAGGATGCGTTGTGGGTCTTGGAGATGACTGTAGTTTCAAATGGAACGCTGGAGGCAAATGGCTCGTATGCAACAAAATTCTTCGTTTCAAACACCAGTCGGTCTTTTGATCGGAGTTCTGTCGCTAGCGAATCGCAGAACACACACGTACCGTGGTCATCGTAGTAGCGCATTGCCTCCTCAAGCAAGCGTCTGATGTGGGTAGGTACGACCGGCGTCCCAATCAACTGGGAGTGTGGGTGCTCGAGTGAAGTCCCTGCCCGAGGACCATGATTGCGGAAGATTATCACTATGCTGAACCGACCATCGCCTCTCAACTCCTTATAACGCTCGCGGTACGCCAGAAAAACTTCTTCAACTTGGGGGGCACTCATCGTTGCGAGACTAAGATTATGCTGAGGTGTCTCAATAATCACTTCATGAGTACCGACTCCATCCATTCGCCTGTAGAAGTTGTCAACGGACTCACGTTTACGGCTCCCAGTCCCCGCAAGAGCCGAAAACTTGTTGGGAATTACCCTCAGCCTCCAACCTTTCGTGTTCGGTTCCGAAAGCCCGCTCCGGTATGCGGTGATCTCGGGGGGCGTTACGTGCTCGTTGCCCGGACAGAATGGGCACGTGTCGTCATGCTCCGGCAGATGTTTTCGTGGGCTCCTGGAGACGAAATCGCGCGGGCGTTGTGCCCGCTCAGTTGCCACAATAACCCAATCTTTGGTGGCGCGGCTTTGTCTCAGCTCAGGCATGGAATTTAGCTCCTTGTCATTCAGTTGAGATCAACAACATCCGCCCCTTCCTTATCCGGAGGCGGGCAGGAACCCTGCGATGCCTTAATTTCTCAAGTCCATCGAGTGACTGCCAGGTGTTAGCTTTCACAGACTGTATCCCAGGTTCAACGCGAACATGCTGGCAGTTGAATTATACGTCCCGTTGAACTGTACAGCCTGGGGGGATTCCAGCTTTGAGCTCTCAATGGTTCGCTCATTCGACCGCACGTACAGGTATGCGATGTCAATGTTCAAGTCCTCACTGACCTTGTATCCGACCCCAAGATTGAAACCCATCCGGTCAGCCTCTGGCACCAGAGGGCTCAGGTACTCATCAACACTGGG
>JAZGDX010000029.1:0-7384 GCA_036478305.1 Bacteroidota bacterium | reverse complement strand
TGCCGCTCGCGCGGGAATTCGGTGCGATCAACAGAAAGGGAACAGCAGATTCGCCCTGGCCAAATGCGGCAAGCGGAACGATCGACAACAGAATTATGGACACGAATCCGCAAGCGCAAGCTAATTGGTTCTTCGTACGGTGGAACATAACAGCCAACCTCCGCTCATTGAATTGTGACTGAATTCTCTTCTCCCGACGGGTCCTCCAAGCATCCGAAAAAGAGGTTTTTTAACCTACCATCTTTCTCCTTGAGAATCAAGGCAAAAACATCCCCCACAAGACCGTTACCTGAGAACAGTCAGTTTACCGTGCGTTTCATCACTTAACTGACCGTCCTGCGTCTTCACAATCACTTTGTAAAAGTAGACGCCGTTTGCAAGCACATCGCCATCGCGGTCCCGACCGTTCCACGGGATCCTGACGAACCGATCCACAACTGAGCGACTCTCGAGTGACTCGATTAAGCGACCTGCCAGCGTATAGATCTTTATCTTGACGTCCACCGGCAAAAGCTGATTGTGCTGAAAAGTGAATGTCGTTGACCGATCAAACGGGTTGGGAAAGTTGTAGATATTCACCACACTCAACCGATCGCCGGAAGCAACGGAGAAAAAGATCTCTCTCGAGTTCGAGTTGTTGTAAACATCCCAGGCGCGCACCCGGATAGAATGCTGTCCAGGAGCAAGACCACTCAGCTGGTACTCCGCAACGCCCTCCTGGAAGTTGTCCACCTTTCCTCTGTAGAACTCTGTCAGGTCGACACTCTGCGCACTGTTGTCAATCCAGGCCTCGAGGCGGTGTCCGATTGCCGCTCCTGAGGTATTGATTCCGTTCTCATCGAAAAGGTCGACGATCAACAGCGGGTTTTCGGTCACCAGTTCCCCGGGGCGAAAACTTCGGTTGTCAAAGAAGATATCGATCCGCGGCCCATCGACATCGGCAACGGCGGACGTATCCGTCCCTCCGACGATGATGTTTTGCGTGAAACCGCTGCCGTCTGTCTCATCATTCCAGAAGTACACGGTAACCCGCCCATTCCGGTTTTCATAAGAGATGTCCTTCGGCACGACAAAGGAGGCCGAAAAGCGTCCGTTCGTGATCGAATTCTCTCCGCGGTAGATCGTACCGCCCGGCACGTTAAAATTCAACACCACCTGACCGTCCTGAATAGACCGAGATCGCTCGGAATCGAGCACCACCAGCAACCCCCGACCGTTGAATTCAGTCCAGTGTGTGCCGTCCGGCCTCCGTACGGTTCCATCGATGGTGATCCGGCTCAGTGCTTTCAGTTGCACAGGCGCAGTCAGCGGCTGACCGTTGATACTATCGATCGTAGCGACGTTCGGCGGAGCCAGCAGCCGCAGGAGGGGATCGCCGAGCAAGAAGTACTTCTGATCATTCTCGGACGTAAACTGCTGTTTCAAGTCGAAAAGTGCAGTACCGAGCCGTTGCGTGCGTCCTTGAGCATCACGCGTGAAGAGTCGGTCGAAGAAAGCGTTGTTGAAGACTGCATTGCTCGAAGAAAACACTCCGCGCGTTGCAGACAGACAACCGATCGCCCCACCCTCCTCCTTCGACACGAGCAGTTCAGCGGAGCTTTCCTTCCCCAGCTCATCGAATCGCGAGAAATCACACGTGGCAGCAACCACAAAGAATATCCGATCTTTGTTCTGCAGCTTCGGAATTGTCGTCTCCTTCTCAAAAACATTTTCGTGAGCCCACACTTCGGGGTTCCCATGTCCAATGTAGTTGATGATCAAGGAACCACGGTTGAGCTGGTCCACGATGGCCTTGTTGACATCGGGCTTCCGACGGCCGGTCGATGTTATCACGGTGGGGTATTCTGCCAGGTAAATTTTCTTTCTTTCGATCGAATTTGGGGTGTGGGCGTTCACCAGAGTTTCAGTCTGCAGAGTATGGAAACTCTCGTTTGCCGTGCTGCTGGTAAACGCATCGTCCGCCACGAACGTGATGGTATTCCGCCAGACGTCAACAGCCTGGCCGTTTTCATACGCGATGATTTTGTCCACAACGACGGCAGCTTCGTGAGCCGTCTGGACAGGTATTCGCCCGGCAACCAAGTCGATCGTGCCGATTCTATGCTCTGCTCCCTGTCCAGCCACATTGACGAAATAGTCATCCGAAGCAAAGCTACTAATCTGAAAGAGCGACTCCAGCGTATTGAATGGAGGAACGAAGTTACTGGACAGTCCAGTGAAGTTTCGGTAGTCATAATCACCACCGCCGAAGAACAGAACGTAGAGAGGCTTAACCTGCCAGTTCTCGAATGCAAACTTGAGAAAATCGCGGATCGCAGTAGGGTCGGGCAAACCGCCCCCAAACTCGTTGAAAATGTGTTCAACATCGACGATGATGGTGGAGTGAAAATTCTCGCCCGGCTGCTCCCTATACTGCTTCAACCGGTTTGCAGCGCTCATAAACCCTCGATGTGTGATAATAACGAATTCAGCCCCATTCGTTGCTCCCCGCAGGTTTGAGTTGGGGACATGCTCGAAGGAGCCTGGCAGCTTGTAACCGCCTTGACCGACGGCTATGTACTCACTGACCGATCCGGAGGTTTGTGCAGCTTGAAACCGGTAGGTGCTCCCGCTCACGAATGCGTCTGAGACGATCGCAGCGTCGGCGAAGTTTGAAACGTGGAAAACTCTGATGTCGCTGTTGGAGAAGCCGTTCAACTCATACTCGATGATTGCTGTAGTGTCCGGTGATGAAAACGCCAGGAAGTCTTGGACGGCGATAAATCGGCGCTGGTAGAGGATATCGAACCAATCGAGCCACCCGCGGGCTGTGATTTTCGAGGCCTGGTAGATAAACCTCAGATTACTGCGGTCCTCCGCCAGTTCGCCGGATGACCGAACCTCGACCGTCGCGCGTTCCGCGTAGTTGAATATCAATCCGGAGTTGCCAACGAGAATCACTGGACGAATCGAAATAGAGGTCAGAAATCTACCGCCAGCTTCCTCGACGCGGAAGAACGTAGTCACGTCGGTCCGTGCAGCAACGGTGAACCGATATGTCACCGGCTCCGGGGGGACCAAGCCTTCCAGTTTGTTCGTGAACACGAACTGATCGTTGGGGTTGAACGACGACCCAAGCCATTCCTGCCCTGAATTGATGAGGTTGAAGCGCTCGTCCTCGGAGTGGATTCTTCCGGTAAAATATTCAGCGCGGTACGGATTTGAGTCCTCAAGCGATTGTTCTTGGGCCATCCTCTTTCCCGGTCCACCCCCGAATGTGAGCCAGTAGTAGTTCGACTCGCTGAAGTGGTTCAGGTAGTGACGAAACGTTCGCGCAGCAGGATCGTATCTCCATTCGCGTGTCCCCCGTCCGTAGAACACGATGTAGTCACCCTGGTCGAACTTCCCGTCATTTTCCCCGGCAACAAAGATTGCATTCTCGACCAGGTCGCTCGGCCGCGCAGCGTCGAGCGCGGTTGAGAGCTCGAACCCACCATTCCCGTGAATCCTGATTGTCCTCGGGTCGAGTAGCGAGAGGACGATGCCGGCGTCAGTGAGAAACGTGGCGTCGAGACGGTAGATTCCAGTCTCCCGTACTTCCATCCGGTACCAGTCACCATCAGCTAGCACACTGCTGGAAACAGACTGCGTGACAGGTGAGGGGCTGAAGTCCCACCGACTGGCAGCTGCAGAGTTGATCAACACGTTTTCTACGAGAGAATTCCTTGCTACACTCCTGCCGCGTCGGGGGTATTCTGGAGGTCCAAAGTGTACACGAATGACGATTCGAGAGTACTTCCGGACGATGTTCATCGCCGGGTTAAACCGCACAGGATAGACACGCAGTTGTCCGATGAGCGTATTTCGTGTAAGATCGACCGCGACGAACTCTGCAATCAATGCGGGGATGAATCCGGACCGGCCGTAGGCTTCTACATTCAGGTCATGCGTCTTGAACGAGATGGATTCATCCGACCCCTGGATGATACGGACCGGGACGAGAGGAGCACCACTCATCTCTTCGAACTGGGCTTCGAGAACCTCAACTCGGTGTCCTGTTCTTCCCGGAAGACCAACAAGAACCGTCCTGAACTTCGTATCAGGTTCACCCAAATGGCTGAGATCGAGTGACTGTGCTCCGAGAAACGATATCTCCACGTAGTCTCGATTTTCGATCAGTATCTGTCGGTCCGGAACCGACTGTGGGATGATCTCCAGCGTGACGCCCCGTTCGTCAGACTGCACCAAACGAACGTCCGGATAAGAACCTCCGGTGGCTGCCGCCGACACCCCGAATGTCAGACTCCACGTCAGGAGGAAGCGGAATACTGCACGATGTCGCCGGGTATCCATCATGCCCATTCTATTGCGCTCGTCATCTTGAGACCGTTGAGGCATCTTGTCGCACATGCTATCGTCAACACTCGCCACGTCTTAGGTAATCTTATTTTTTTCACAATGGTGGTGAACAATAAAAAAACCGAATCGTGAATGGCCCCCACCGCTGGATTTGCCGCAAGCGGGCAGGCAACCCTTCACCTTTCGGTCAGCCCAGAAACAAAAATTGGAGTCTCGTGGCATCGTTAAAGGGTTCCTCCAGCTCACTCTTCTCAAACAATCGTCGCAGCGTTACCGTTTCCTCAATAGCTCCTGCCGCGACAAACCTTTAACGAACGTTCTCCAGCAACGACTCCAACTGTTTTCTGTCCAAATTATTGCTGAGATCAATATACACAACCGTCTGCTCATTGTCAAGCGTTTTCTCTGTGAAGCATTCTACGGAATGACCTAAATCACGGGTAAAGTAAATCGACGGTGCGAAGTTCCGATGGAAAGGGTGAAAGCACTCAAGAGCATTGCTTGTAACGTCGACAATTGTTAAATTTGATTATTCCACCATGGTTAGAATCTCTGCTGACTGAACCGGAGTATGTCAAGATCCCTCAACGTCCTTTTCGTCTCCAGTGAGGTCGTCCCCTTTGCCAAAACTGGGGGACTTGCCGACGTCGCCGGAGCCCTTCCGCTCGTCGTCAAAGAGCTTGGGCATGAAGTCCGTATTGCGATGCCACTCTATGGGTCCGTCGACCAGCGGAAGTTCAAGCTTCACGACATCGCTCGCTTGCACGGTCAATCCATCCCGATAGGATCGAAAGCCGTCGATTTCAACATCAAATCTTCATCCACTGTTGACGGGAAGTCGAAAGTCCAAGTATACTTCCTTGAGAACGAACAGTACTTTGGACGGGAAGGTCTCTACGTCGACACGACCAACAGGAACAAAGAGTATCCAGACAACGATGAACGGTTTATCTTGTTCAGTCGCGGAACGGTTGAGACACTGAAAAAGCTCGGCTGGCAGCCGGATATCGTCCACTGCAATGATTGGCAGACGGCTTTGATCCCGGCATATTTGAAGACGGTTTACAGGAGCGACCGGTTTTTCAAGAACATGAAGACGGTGTTTACCGTGCACAACCTCGCCTACCAGGGGAACTTCCCGAGTAGCTCATTCCAGAAATCTGGACTACCGGCCGATATATTCAATCCCCAGGGGGCAGATTATGGGGGGCGGTTCAATTTTCTGAAGACAGGACTCACCTTCGCTGATGCGATCACGACTGTCAGTGAAAAGTATGCAGAGGAGATACGCACTCTGGATGATTACGGCCATGGAATGAATGGTCTTCTTGAGAAAAGGAAAAACGACCTGTTCGGAATCCTCAACGGTATCGATTATACAGAATGGAACCCGGAAGTCGACAGTTTTATACGGGTTCGCTACGGTCAGAACTCCATCGATCAGAAGCAGGAAAACAAGAAGGCGCTGCTCGAAAGAATGGGTCTGCCGGGAAAAGAGCGCCTCCCCCTTCTTGGGATGATCTCTCGTCTGGCGGACCAAAAGGGGTTCGACCTGCTCGAGCAATCTGCAGACGCCCTCATGAAAATGCCCGTTCAGCTCGTCATCCTTGGGACTGGGGAGAAGAAGTATCATGACCTCCTCGAAAACTTGAGGACCAAGTACCCCAACCAGGTCGGGATCAAGCTCGGTTTCAGTACAGAGCTTGCCCATTGGATCGAGGCGGGAGCGGACATTTTCCTGATGCCGTCGCGGTACGAGCCGTGTGGCCTGAATCAGATCTACAGCCTGAAGTACGGTACCGTGCCGGTGGTGCGAGCAACGGGGGGGCTCGACGACACGATCGAGGATTACGATCCTGCAACGGGCACGGGAACCGGTTTCAAGTTTGTTCGTTATAACACCGGAGATTTCCTCGACGCTATTCGTAGAGCCGTAAACCTCTACTCCAACCGTGAGGCCTGGCTGAGGCTCGTTCGCGAGGGTATGGCAAAAGACTTCTCCTGGGTAGTCTCTGCGAAGAAGTACATCCAGTTGTACAAAAAGTTGTCAAAGTAATGAAGAACATAGCCCTTTTTCTAGACCGGGATGGTACGATTAACGAGGAACGAGAGTTCATTTCATCACCTGACCAGATTCAGCTCATTCCCAAGTCGGCAGAGGCCATTCGAGATGCCAATTCCTCGGGACTCAAGGTGTTCATAATTTCGAATCAGTCCGGCATCGCCCGCGGATTCCTGACGGAGCAGCAGCTGGTCCACGTACACCGGCGACTGCTGGAACAACTGGAACGTGAAGAGGCGCGAATTGACGGAATCTATTACTGCCCACATCATCCTGAATTTGGAGATCATCCGTATCGGGCAGATTGTGAGTGCCGGAAGCCAAAACCGGGCTTGCTGCAGCAGGCAGCTAAGGAGTTCGACGTCAACCTATCGCATTCCTACCTTGTCGGCGACCGCCTCGTTGATATCCAGACAGGACGAGCAGCCGGGACCACGAACGTACTGGTCCTGACCGGCTACGGTCGGACGGAATACGAAGCCTCAATAAAGAACGATCCTGGGATCGATTATGTTGCGCAGGATCTCATCGATGGCTGGCGGTTCATCAAACAGCAAATCCAAGACCGGCGAAAGGACCACAAGGACCTCGAATCCGCTGTATGAAACAACGAGCATCCTACGTCGATTGGATTCGCATGCTTTCAGCAGCCGGCTTGTTTGCCACGGTGTCGGTCGGCTGCAGTGATGATCCAAACGCAGTTGGTATCGGAGTCCTTCCTCGAGAAGACCTCGTTTCGATCGATACGATTGCTACCCGTGAAGCGACAAGTGTCTCGTTCAAGCACCCCATCTCTCCCAACAACCGCTCACTGTTGGTCGGAGCATACCGCGAGTACGAGGCTCGAGCACTGATTCGATTCCAATTCCTGCCAGACACATTACGAGACGTAACGGTCCTCGACGCAACGCTTAGCCTGGATCCGCTCTATTCGTTCGGTGACTCCTTGGCCGAACTCTCCTTCACCGTTCAAAAGATAGTGTC
>JAZGDX010000288.1:0-3265 GCA_036478305.1 Bacteroidota bacterium | reverse complement strand
GTCTCTTCAGTGTTCCCCCGCTCGCCACAACGGAATAAGCACAGGCAATCTGAAGGGGCGTTGCACCGATCTCGTAGCCGTATGACATGGTGTTCAGCGTCGTGCCGGACCATTCGGAAGGCTTCTTTACTTTACCGGCGATCTCCCCGGGGAGGTCAATTCCTGTCGGAGTACCAAAGCCGAAATCCCTGGCACAGGAATAGAGCCGATCGGCACCGATCAGGTCTGAGACTTTTGCCATCACAATATTACTTGATTGTTCTATCGCCTCAGCGAATGAGAGCCAACCGTGTTCATGTGTGTCTCGAATGACACGGACGTTGCCGCCACGGAGGGGTACCTCATATCTCCCGCCCTCGGCATAGAATCGCTGGCTCGGTGTGACCAGCTTGTTCTGAAGTGCCGCGGCAGCCGTGACGAGCTTAAACAGTGATCCTGGCTCGAACATGTCAGTGATTGCTCGATTTTTTTGGCTGGCTGCATCGTAGCGGTGGTATTCGTTTGGATCTACGGATGGCCGCTGAGCCAAGGCCAGGATTTCGGTAGTTCTCGGGTCAAGAATGATCGCTAATCCGCGCTCTGCATCGTATAGTTTTATTCCCTTTCGAAGTTCCTCCTCGGCAATCGACTGGAACACGATATTGATCGTCAAAACCACATCGTGACCGTTGACCGGTTGAACCCGAGGGTAATCCATTGAGGGCTTCGTTCGTCCCAGTCCATCGCGCTGCATGATCGCGTACCCATCGGTTCCGCGCAAAGCCTGTTCGTATTCCAGCTCGATTCCACTCAGCCCCTTATTGTCGATATCCGTGAATCCGAGCACTGCTCCGGCCACCTCACCGTAGTGGTAGAGCCTTTTCGGTTCCTCAAGCTGCACAATCCCTTCCAGCCTCTCAAGACGCATCTGCCTCGTGAACGAGGGGGAAACGCGCCGTTCCAGCCAAACGAAGCGCTTTTTCGTCTCCATCTGCTCAAGGTAGTGACTGCTCGGCTTTCCAAATACGCGGGAAAATTCTTCCGCTATCTGTCCCGCTTTCTTTCCTACCATCCTCGGATCGGCACCGTATGAGATGAACAGTGCGTTCGAGACCAGGACGTTACCGTTTCGGTCGTACACTTTGCCACGAGCGGCAGGCAGAACTACCTTCGATTCGTACTGCCTGCGTGCGAGCTGCTTGTAGTCCTCCGCATCGATGATCTGTACCTGGATTAAGCGAGCCGCAAGTAGGCCAAAGCACGCCAGAAAAAGGGTTTTTATGAGCATCAGCCGCCAGTTGAAGTATCGCAACGGGTTGAGCTGCCCGGAGGGGGTATCTGTTCGCTGAATCAGCATGGTTGTCGGTGAGTTGGGGCCTCTTGATGATAATCAAGAATCCAGCGCAGCTGTGACCTGCATCGTCCGAGCCGGCTCGATATTCCTATTGAGGTTGGCAAATGTCCCCCCCCAGTCAGTTGGATTCCAGTCGTTCAATGAGCTCTTCGTCTATCTCCAACCACAGCGGCTGTTCCTGGGGGTAGCTCAGGCCGAGTTCTTCCTCCGCGATTCTGCCAATCCGCTCCAGCACTGATTTTTGATTCAGTTCGGCTCGAAGAAGTTCATTCGAATTCACAACGATCTGGTATCGTTTCTCGAGAGTATTGATTTCCGTTGAGAGATGAGATACCGCGATAATGTTACTGACGTACAGGACCGCCGCAACGGCGAGGACAAATAGGGAAACAATGACATTAAAGGTCGACAGCTTTCGCCTCTTCTGACGGGAATCGACCGGCCTGTAGGCAGTCCCGGAGAGCACCGACTCCACCTGAATATCCCCATCGTAGAACATCCGACGAGGGCTATGGTTTATAGGGGCTATGTGAAGTTCGGGGCTCCGCTTCGCCATTTTTCAAACATCTCCGCTGCCCGGTCATGGGGGTCAGTCCAGGACTGGAGTAGCCATCATATGGTCAGATTCTCTCTGCAGCTCTCAGTTTTGCGCTGCGTGCGCGGGGGTTGACACTAACTTCACCCAGGCCGGACACGATGGGTTTTTTCGTCAGGATGCGGACACGCGGCTGTTTCGGTATGTCGGGAGCCAATTTTGTTCCCGACGGTAAGAATGCCATTGCCTCTGCCCGAAAAAAATTTTTCACAATTCGGTCCTCGAGCGAGTGGTATGATATCACGACTATTCGGCCGCCGGATCTGAGAAGGTCAACTGCTTCGCGCAACATCTCCTGCAAGTTCTCGAGTTCTTGGTTTACTTCGATTCGAATTGCTTGGAAGACCCGCGCCAACGAGTTCTGAACATACTTGCCACCAACGACAGAGCGAACGATGCCGACAAGATCATGGGTCGAGTCGAGGATCTTTTCCTCCCGGTGATGGGCTATGCCCTTCGCGATCCGGCGTGAACGCTTCTCTTCACCATACTGCCGCAAGAGATCTGCCAGTGATTCCATGCTGTACTTATTGACGACCGTCCAACCGTCAAGTTCCTGCCGTCGATCCATTCGCATGTCGATTCGCTCATTCCGTTGAAAGCTGAACCCCCGCCCTTCCGCTTCAACCTGGTGGGAGGAAACCCCAAGGTCAAGGAGGATGCCGGAAGTTTTCTTGATGCCAAGGTGTTCCACGATAGCTTTGATTTGAGTAAAATTTGCCCGGACGATACGAACCTGATCACCGTACTTGCCTAGCCGCCTTTGTGCAGAGTTCACAGCGTCCTCATCGCGATCAAGACCGACAAGTCTTCCTTCCTGTTCTAACTGCTGGAGGATCCGTTCAGCGTGTCCGCCGCCCCCCACAGTTGCGTCAACGTACACACCTTTGAGGTCGGTTAACAAGTAGGAGAGAGCTGCATCAGCCAAGACAGGGGTGTGATACGTCGTCTGGTTCTCCACAGCAGACTCTGCTCATCGGCGTCCAGTTACGATTGCGGTTTCCCCTTCATGACAGCCTCAGCAACGGCCTCGTAGCTTTCTGGCTGGGCGGCCATGTATTCATCATACCCCTTGGGGTTCCAGACCTCGATGCGTTCGAGAACCCCAAGGATCAATACTTCATTTTCGATCCCCGCGAACTGAAGAAGTTCCTTCGGAATGATAATGCGTGCCTGACCGTCGAGTTGAGCTTCGGTTGCGTACTGGAGCAGCGTTCTGGTAAAAAACCGATGCTTCGAGTCGGAAGGGGAAAGACCCCTGATGGACTGTTCGACTTTGTTCCACTCATCGAGAGGATACACAAAGAGGCACTGCTCAAAGCCCCTCGTGATCACAA
>JAZGDX010000287.1:0-3132 GCA_036478305.1 Bacteroidota bacterium | reverse complement strand
TTCAACATACTCATTGATTAGCCCTTCGGGGTTAAAAACCAGCTGGTAGTTGAGCGGTGGTCGTGGATGCTGCGGGAGACCGCCGACACGAATGTGCACTTTGTCGACGACGTCAAATGATTTAGCTCCATGCATAGCGATGATGTTGGCCATTCCAGGCGCGAGCCCGCAATTCGGTACGATCGTCACCTCCACTTGTTCTGCCTCGCTGTGGAGGCCCATCTGTTTCTCGACGATTCCGTTATTACCGCCGAGGTCGCATAGCGAAACTCCTGCCTCGATTGCTGCTTTCGAGAGGAGAAAATTATGTGTGTACACGACTGCGCTGATTGCAACGTCATGGCCAGCCATCATGGCGAGCACATCGTCGTAGTATTCGGCATCGAGCCGTGCGGGGTGGACGCGCGGTTTTCCGATCCTCTGCGCAACTTCCCTCGCACGGTCCTCATTGGAATCGGCAAGCACGATCTCTTCAGTTCCTTCCGCCTGCGCAAGATCGTAGGCGACTGCGCTGCCCATATATCCGGATCCAATGACCAAAAATTTCATTCTCTTGGCCGTAACTAAAATTACATCGCTTTACCTAAAGACTTCACCGGTTTCCATGCTCCAGAAGAGTAAATCCAGCTCATCCATCGGAATTCCTACGACCTCCGCAAACTTCATGAATTTCTTCTCGATCTCCTTGTATCGTACTCGGCTTAACGTCGAGGGGATCGTCCGAATGACGCCAAACCGCCTCAAGTTGTTGAGGATGTGACGGTCGAGAATGGCGAGCCCCCGATGCCCGATGTTTCGGAGAAAATGTGTCGACTCCTTGTAACCAAGGCCATTGACGTTCGCCACCAACCACTCGCGAAGAGTGCGGGTATCATGTCCGTTCGTCAGGGCTGCCAGCACCTGAGGAAAACGGTTCTTGAGTTCCACCAGTCGCCTTGCTTTCGTCCTGTGGAACCGGACGTAGAGATGTTCCTGACGGAGGAGAGGTTCCGGGTCGATATCAGCACGCTGGAAGTCACAACCACGGAGGAATTGAACGACCCGGTCACAGTTGAACGCGCTCGATTGCGGAGTAAGAAGGCAGTAGGCAAGCTCATAGAAATATTCCGAAGGGGGAACGCGGGAGAATTCTTCCAGTCTCCTCCGGATCACCTCTTGCCGACATGCGTGTAGCTTGCGAAGTTCGTCGACGAGGTGAAGTTTTCGAGGTGTCTTGTTGTTCATCGGTCCGTCAAGCCAAGCTCACATACCTACTTATGCCGTTCTTATTCCTCCGGATGACGATTAGCCCGTCGCGCTCGAGATGCCAGAGCACCTTGTGTAACCACGGGAGTTCCCTCGGCCTGAAATCCGGTTTCACTCGGGGTCCGAGACGACGGGCGGAAATCCAGCCGTCGTGGTTAAGATTTCTCAACGCCTCAACGACCCGGCCTCTATAGTACCTTCGAGGTCGGCCTTGGTAGAAGGGCTCGCGACGAGAGACTCGAGTTTTTACCCTCTTGATCCTAAAAGCGGAACGGCAGAGTCGCTGGACGGGACACTCCTGACATCGAGGAGCGCTGCCTCTGCAAATGGTGGCACCGAGGTCCATCAGCGCAAGATTCCAATCGATAGCCCTGTTTTTTGGAAGCAGACGTTCTGTGAGATTCCGGATTTTTTCCGGATTCTGACGGTCGGTCGAGCGAGACGTCCTCCAGAACAATCGTGTGAGAACGCGGCGCACGTTTGTATCAACGATGGGCACCGCTTTTCCGTGTGCGAAGCAACTCACCGCTTGCGCTGTGCATCTACCGATACCCGGTAGTTGCTGCAGAGTCTCTGCGGAAGTCGGCAATTCACCGCCGTGCTGCTCAACGACGATCCGGGCGACCTCGCGAAGTCGGATTGCCCGAATGTTGTACCCCATGCCCGACCAGGCTCGGATCACCTCGCTCTTCGGAGTTTTCGCGAGCGTTCCGAATTTCGGGAACCGTTTCAGGAATTCCGGATACTTGGCCTCGACGCGGGAGACCTGAGTTTGCTGCAACATCATCTCCGAGACAAGGATTTTGTATGGGTCCATGGTGTTGCGCCAGGGCAGGTCACGACGGTGTGTTCGAAACCACCGCAAGACTTCAGAAACGATCATGTTCGAGGTCTGTTTCATGGAGTAACGAGTCGATGACCTGCTTGTTTCCTTCCAACATGTCGAGTCCACCGATCTCGCTCGGGGTTACCCACCGGATTGTCTCAAACGCGTTGTTTGTGGGTGTTCCGTCGAAAGAACTGACGCGGCAAAAAGTGACGCTAAACCTACTATCGTCGGGATACGATGATGTGATCGTGGAAAATTGCTGGAGTTGAACATTCGTGATGCCCAGTTCCTCACGAAGCTCTCGGCTGAGCGTTTGATGAATTGACTCACCAGTTTCCACCTTCCCGCCCGGAAATTCCCACTTGAGCTGGTACCGAAAGCCCCGTTTTCGCTGACAAACCAGCAACCGACCATCCCGAATCAGAACTCCGACCGCAACCTTCCGCACTGTCATGCATCCGTTCCAAAAGTTGCGGCCAATATAGATAATTCTACCGTAAATCTCAAAAGGAGATTTAGCCTTTTATTATTTCCCCCCTAAAGACAGCAAAACCGCTCTTCGAAGCGGCACTGTTACGGCCTACGTATTCTCTATGCTGAAGGTTTTCTTTACCGCCAGAAAAGTCCGCCGGTACCGAATGCAGTTGCGAAGATCGGGACTGAAATTGCCTGGAATGGCACTAGATCACCCTCTCGTACTCCGAGACGTCCATCTTCCAGACAATCTCACCGCAGAACCGGACTCCTTCGGGACAGATCGGTCGCACACCAGCCATAGCACGGATCGTGCACGGTGGCAAAAGGTACTTGCCGATGAGCGGATTCACCTCTCGAATTTGCATCGCTTCATCGAGTGAAGCTCGCCAGATTTCTTCTTGAGCATTGTAACAAAGTCGCATTTTGTGTTTGTGGTGGAGATTCAGCAGGTCTCCAGATTCCGTAAAGCGAACGGACACAGCATTGGGAAGAAGGTACATTGCATACTCAGGTTTCACACCCAGTCGCAAAAGTTTCGTGATCCCCTCCCATACACGTTCCATAGTCTCGTCGTAGCAGCG
>JAZGDX010000286.1:0-7515 GCA_036478305.1 Bacteroidota bacterium | reverse complement strand
TTACCGCCGTGAAAGCTCACGCCGCCTACGATGGATGAGTTCGACATTAGGTTCGTCTTCCTATCGGACGGTAAAGCCAGGCGGTATCCTTCCCCTTACTCTTCCCAGGAAGCTTTATTGACTTTCTCATCGTCGTCGAGCGATCCGATGTTACCGTATCCGTCCGGGTCCTTCAGTAAGTATTTCTTTACGACGGATGTGTCGTCCACCTGAATGTCATACAGGCGGTGCGACTTCGGAGTGTACCTTAGAGAATCGATGTTGAACGTTCCATCGGAGAGCGGTTCAAAGATGCTGTCTTGTTTCGCGGAGAATATCGAATCCGTCTTGATAAAATGAATCAAGGAGTCTAGGTTCGAGGTATACAGTCCGTGTCGGTCCAAGTACAGGAGCTCGGCCTGACGAATATTGGCCATTCGCAGGCGGGATTCCTCTTTGAACGCCGCTTCCTGTTTCATAAGAGTGTATGGTTCGTAGATTACCCAAACGAGAATTCCAACAAGTACGACGATGATGATTTTTAGGACGGTAGAACCCTTCGGTTGAGGCCTCTCTTGCAGGGCCATTGCTCCTCCTTGGTAATTCGCCTTATTTGAGAGTGATGTATGGTCTCAAGTGCTCGAACTTCTTATCGCCGATTCCTCTGACGTTCTTGATCTCTTGGATGGTCGTGAAAAGGCCGATATCTTCTCGGTAGAGGATGATTCGTTCGGCGAGCGCTTCGCCGATGCCCGGTAGTGAAATCAGTTCATCTTTCGATGCATTGTTGATGTTGATGCTGTGAAGAGCTGGTCGTGCTTTCGGCCGACTCCTCTCCTGTGGCTGCGATCGTGTGCCTTGGTCAACCGCTGCGCCCTCCGATTGCGCCGACGGCGCACTCCTAAGTAGTCCCGACGCACGCTGTTGGAATTCACGGTCCGACTCGGTATAATCGAACACAGGGTCGCTCTCTCCAGGTGATTGGGAATAAAACTCATAAAGTTTGATTCCCGCGCCGATGAGAAATGCACCGAGAATGAAGAGGATGACCCTGGTTTCAGTTTTGGTGAATCCGAAATATTCGACAACCTTTCGGAAAAATCGCATTGGATCATGTGAAGGCGTTCTTGACTTTTTCAAAGAAGCTCTTGGTGGAATTGGCCGAAGTATCACCTTCTTTCGGGTTCACGTTGTCACTGTTCGAAAGCTCCTCCAGCATCGTTTTTTCTTTGCTCGTCAGTTTTTTCGGTACCCATACATTTATGCGTATGAGCTGGTCACCGCGGCCGTAGCTATTAAGATGGGGGATCCCTTTTTCTCGCATCCGCAAAACCCTCCCCGACTGGGTGCCGGGCTCGACCTTCAAACGGGCGAGACCGGTCAGGGTTGGCACATCGATTTCGGCTCCCATTGCAGCCTGAGGAAAACTGATGAGCAAGTCAAGAATAACGTCGTCCCCGTTTCGATTGAACGCCGGATGGGACTCCTCCTCAATATAAACGATCAAATCGCCTTCGGGTCCACCGCGCCGCCCGGCGTTCCCTTGACCTCGCAACGGGATATAATTCCCGTCGGAGACTCCCGCAGGGATGTTTACTTTTACCGTTGTCTCTCCTTGCACGCGTCCCTCTCCATCACAGTTTGTACACAGGTCTTGAAGAATGCGTCCTTCACCTCCACAGTTCTGACAAGTGGAGACGTTGACCATCTGTCCGAACACTGTTCTTGAAACTCGTCGGACCTGTCCTGTCCCGTGACAGACAGAGCAAGTCGTGTAGGAACTTCCTCTGCGCGCCCCCGTCCCGTTGCACACCTCGCATTTCTTCCATTTTCGTATTTTGAGTTTCTTCTCGACACCTGTAGCGATTTCTTCAAGCGTCAATTGAATCCGAACCGTCAGGTCGGACCCCGGGATTCCCGTCGAGGTACGTCGAGTTCGCCTGCGACCGGTCTCAAAAACCTCGTCGAACATACCGCCGCCGAATCCACTGCCAAAGATATCGCTGAAGGCCGAAAAGATGTCGTGGAAATCGGTGAATCCATGGTAATCATGACCAGGACGCATTCCTTCGTGGCCGAATTGGTCGTAGCGTCGGCGCTTCTCTTGGTCACCGAGAACCTCGTATGCCTCAGTCGCTTCCTTAAAACGCTCTTCTGCTTCTTTGTTGTTGGGATTTCGATCGGGATGATACTTCAGGGCGAGTTTGCGATAGACTTTCTTGAGTTCGTCCTGCTTGGCGTTTCGTGAAACACCTAACACCTCATAATAATCACGCTTGCTCATAGTGCTCCGGTATTCTTGTCGCCCGCCGTTCGTCGATCCACCCTCTCGGGCGCCTTGCCTTCCTCGCTTTCCGATGGCTCCTTCGAAACGACGACCTTTGCATGGCGAATCACCTTGTCGCGATGCTGGTAGCCTTTTTCAATCTCTTCGATCACGGTGTTGGGAAGAACGCCTTCCTTTGAGATCTGCATAACTGCATCGTGATACTCGACGTCAAACGGTTCACCGAGTGAGTCAAACGGTCTTACGCCCTGTGCTTCGAGAATCTTCAGGAACTTAGAGTAAATCAGTTCGAGCCCACGGTGGAAGACCTCAAAGTCCTTTCGATCCTGGCTGATGGAAAGGGAGCGTTCGAAATCATCGAGCAGCGGAAGAAGGTCTGTTATCAGGCCTTCTTTGGCGTATCGTGTTAAGTTCACGATCTCGTTTTCGATGCGCTTCCTGTAGTTCTCGAAATCTGCAGCCTTCCGCAGAAATTTGTCTTTGTACGATACAACGCTCGCCTCGAGGTCGGAAATCTTTGCTTTGAGTTTCTCGAGTTGTGCAGACTCCAGAACCGCCATGGAGTCTCCAGTTTCGGTTTCTTCAGCACCATTTCTCGGGACTTCTGGAGCCTTTGAAGATGCTTCTTGCTTCACCGTTACCTTGTCTGTATGTTCCTGAGGTTTTTCTGTTTTCTCTACCATTTCATCTCCTGTGGGTTACAGACGTCGACTTGCGTGTCAGCGCACCAACTTGGATAGTACTTTCCCAACGTAATCAACGAGGGGTATCAGTTTTGAATAATCCATCCGCTTTGGTCCGATCAGGCCAACCGTCCCGGTGACACCACCGAACCAATAGTGAGAACTGACAACACTGTAATTACGCAGACTTTCCTCTTCGTTTTCTTGTCCGATCGTGACGACAACCTTGTCGCTGCCCTCGTGCCTTTCGAGGACGTGCACGATGACGTCCTGGTTGTTGATGAGCTCGATAATACTGCGAAAATCGGTCGGATTCCCAAATTCAGGCTGCGTGACCAGGTTTTCGGCCCCAGCGATATGTACCTTATCCCCATCATTGATGTCGGCAAATAACTTGTCTGCCGATTCGATGAACAGCCGAATCAGACCACTCTCCTCGATCCTCATGTCTTGGACACGGCTCGAGAATGTGTCTCGAATTTGCTGCAAAGTCAATCCCGATAATCGTTGATTGAGAACAGCGTTGATGTCTTCCAGTTTTTCTCTCGGGATCTCAGCGTTGACCTCCATCATGATCGTTCTCACCAGTCCTGATTTAATGGCGATGATGATCATGAGCTTGCTGCTGGAGATCGTCACCAATTCCAGTTTTTCAAAGGTGCCGCTGCTCAGATGCGGAGAGGAAACGACACTCAGTTGCTTGGAGATCTTACCCAGCAATCTCGAGGACTCCCGGA
This sequence comes from Bacteroidota bacterium, assembly GCA_036478305.1. Taxonomy (GTDB): domain Bacteria; phylum Bacteroidota; class Ignavibacteria; order UBA10030; family JAZGDE01; genus JAZGDE01. Next base: position 3,829 of record JAZGDX010000286.1, on the reverse strand, counting down.
GCATCTCCTCTGCGTCAGAGAGGCTGTCCAGTTTTCGCCGGATGGTGTCTCTCTCATCCTCCGATAGTCGCTGGATTTCCATGAGACTGTTCACGTAAAACCGATATCCCTCATCGGTCGGCACCCTACCTGCGGAGGTGTGGGGATGGCTCAAGTAGCCCATTTCTTCGAGATCAGACATGACATTACGTATGGTCGCAGGGCTTAGTCCTATTCTATGCTTCTTCGAAATATAACGGGATCCCACCGGGGTTGCGGACAGAATAAAGTTGTGTACAATATAACGAAGTACTGACTTTTCTCGTTCTGTAAGCTGTTCTTCCATCAGATCACCGATAGCAACCCCTCGCCGAAAAACTGTTCATTTGGGAGGTAAAAATAACATTTTTTGGCATCTTTGTCAAGGTGCAATTCATCGTCGGATTTTCAGATAGTTGCAGGAATTGTATAAATCTATGCGTTGACACTCTCAAGATTAGTTCGTATATTTTGAACCAGTTGCTTCGTTGTCTTCGTAAGTTGCTAAAAATAAGCTTGCGATAAATTCGCAAAGTTGGAGCGCTGAAGTTCCTTAAATTTGTTCTTTCTCATAATTGTGCGTGCTTGAAGTTCGTGGATTCTCGAATTCGCTCTTGATGAGAGAGCATCGCAGCGTCCGCCGTACGATGTCCCGAATCGATTGACAGTTCTGGAACGAGCCATCGTAAGTCCTCCAGGCCGAACTCCTCCGTGGGAGCTCGCCAATTCGAAGGGGGCAGAATCAAAGTCGGGTCTTGGCCCGTCTATTGACCCTTCTCAGTTGACTTCAGAGTGGAGCGTGCGAGGATGGGGGCTGTAAAGGTTTTCCGAAGTTGTTTGTGAACGCACTTCTTCCGCGGGGTGTCGTGCACACCTGCATTCAAGCGTTGCCGGACGACAAATCCAAGATGCTGCGGTCCCCAAGCAGCGTGAATCCGGAAGGGAGTGACGTCTGCAGAGCAATCAAAAAGGGCTCACCTCATCAGGGATACCCACCGACTTACGATTGTGAGCAGTGGCGTAGGATTCCTCAAGCCGCCCACCAACGTAAACACGCACGATGTAGCAAAATCCGCCACGGAGCGCGGCTGTATTCCCAGACGGGCACCTATTATTTCGTCATATCGGATTGTCAATGGTGATCAATTGTGTCCGGGTGCCTCCGTGTACAGGAAGCAGACTGTTTCTGTCAGATCTGAGCCATTATGCCAGTTGGCGCAGAATGGGGACATTTCTCTGAGGTGAAGCCTCCGAAAAGTTGGTTCGGAGCGGAGAGGGAAGCCTGATCTTGGGGCTGTAGCTCAATGGGAGAGCGTTCGGTTCGCATCCGAAAGGTTGAGGGTTCGAGTCCCTTCAGCTCCACCACTCTCGGCGACCGGTTCTTGTATTCTGTACAAGGGTGAGAGTCCTTTCGAGCGACGTTTCTCTCTCTGGATGACCGAGATCGGTTGCCTTCACAAAATCCTCACAAGGGGTGAGGGCTTTGAGAGTTTGCTTGTTTATTCTCAGGATATTGGATTGTACGGAAGAATCGGGTCGAAGAGAACAGAGGTCAAGTTCTGTGCAACAGGGCGTTGCCCAACCCCGCCAGGTCCGGAAGGAAGCAGCGGTCAGCAATTGCTCCTGTGTGACGCAGGTATGCCCCGAAGCATTTGGGGCGCACTTGACCTCTGTGTTGTTTCGTGCCCCTAAGCGCTGGGGCATTGTTGTAATCAGACTCATACATTTTCCAGTGCCGTGGACGTTGGCCTTAAATCCTCAATCAGAAATTTTCTCGAAGGAGTAGGTGTAGACGAGTGCGTATGAAAAAAGAGATCATCATGAATGCCACCGCGAATGAGACCCGCATCGCGATTACGGAGGAGGGACGACTTGCGGAATTCTTCGTGGAGACCCCGGAAAATGAGCGGTCGGTCGGGGATATTTATCTGGGAAGGGTGGCTCGGGTTATGCGCGGCATCAAGGCGGCCTTCATCAATATAGGCCTCCGGCAAGATGCTTTCCTGCATTTCTCCGATATCGGCAAATCACTCGAAGAATACTCTTCCGTTATGACCGGAGGTGAAGAGATAGACGCGGGGGAAGATGAAGAGGAAGTTGTCGTCAGCACTGCGAGTGCTTCGAAGGGTCGACCGACAGCAATTGCTGCACCAAGGGCGCAGCGGGGGCGCACGAGTGACAATGAAAAGTCAGAACGGTCGGGTACTCAGCTTCAGACTGGTCAGGACATCCTCGTCCAGGTGACGAAGGAACCGGTGGGGAAAAAGGGGGTTCGAGTCACTTCAGAAATTTCTCTTCCGGGTCGATTTCTTGTGCTGCTGCCTTCGAACGGCAAAGTAGGCGTGTCGAAGAAGATTATGAACTTTCGGGAGAAACGGCGGCTCCGTCGGGTGGTCGGGAACATTCTACCGTCCGGTTTCGGTGCAATCATCCGTACGGTCGCCGAGGGGAAGCAAGAGAAACTGATCCAACAAGACCTGCAGGATCTGCTCAGAACCTGGGAGGAGATCGAGAAAAGTGTCAAGAACGAAAAACCTCCTGCACTTCTGTACAAAGATCTCAAGACGACGTCGAGCGTCCTGCGGGACCTTTTCGGCGATCAGGTCGAACGCGTCACCGTTGATTCCAAGAGGTTGTTTAGGGAAATACGTGCGTATCTGAAGTACGTGCAACCGAACTTGCTCGACAAACTCGATCTCTTCAAGGGGAGGGAACCCATCTTCGACGTTTTTGGCATTGAAAAAGAGCTCGCGAGCGTTTTTACCAGAAAAGTGTGGATGAAGAGCGGCGGATACATCTTCATCGAACAGACGGAAGCGATGGTTGTCATTGACGTCAACAGCGGCCGATACGCCGCGAAGACGGAGCAGGAGCTGAACTCGCTCCGAACGAACCTTGAGGCTGCACGAGAAGTTGTCCGGCAGCTTCGACTGCGCGATATTGGAGGGTTCATCGTCGTGGACTTTATCGACCTTGATGAGGACCGGAACAAGAAAAAAGTCTATGATGAACTCCGCAAGGAGTTTCGCAAGGATCGCGCGAAGGTGACCGTATTGCCCATGACGCAATTCGGACTGGTACAGATCACACGGCAGCGTGTTCGCAAAAGCGTATTGCACAGTTTCAGCGAGCCGTGCACAACTTGCGGTGGAAGTGGCCTTGTCCAGTCCAAACCGGCAATCCTCAACCAGATCGAGCGCTCGATTCGTCGGTTCAAATCCGAGTCAAGGGAGTTTCGTCTAGTCCTCCGCTGTAATCCTTCGATTGCGCAATACTTGACTGAAGGCACTATCAGCCGGCTCACTCGTCTGAGACTGAAATTCTTCACTCGTATCAAGATCGAGCCCGACCCGGGTCTACCGGTTGAGGAGTTCCGATTCATTTCTCGTAAACAAAACAAAGATGTCACGGAAAAATACAAAGCCTAAATCCGTCAAGAGGCCGTGAAAACGAATAGCATTCTCAGAATCAGACACTGTCGAAGCGATTCGGAAGGCCGGCACAATCGGTATCCTCCTGAGAGATACTGGCATGAATCTGTATCTCTCCAATTGGAAAAATCACAAGCGTGAACCAGGAGTGATGAAGCGAACACTTTTGTACGAGGTTCACCGAGAGCTTGGGGCCAAGCTCGTCGAGTTCAGCGGCTTCGAGATGCCAGCACAGTACTCAGGCATCATCAAAGAACATCGGCGTGTTCGCAGCTCAGTCGGAGTGTTCGACGTCTCACACATGGGTGAATTCGAGGTCCGCGGGAAGAATGCCGTTTCCTTTCTCCAGAAAATGACCATCAACGATGTATCTAAGCTTT